>CAZIXY010000030.1:0-18154 GCA_964543315.1 uncultured Desulfobacteraceae bacterium
GATCATGTACCAACGGCCGCAGAGAGGACCTGCGTGGTGCTGCGAAGATACTGAAAGGCAGATCTGTGGCTCACGGAACCAGGCTTATTGTGATACCCGGATCTCCCCTTATATATAAGCAATCCATTAAGGAAGGACTCCTGGAAATTCTTTTGGACGCCGGGGCAGTGATCGGTCCGCCCACCTGTGGTCCCTGCTTAGGAGGTCATATGGGAATTCTGGCAAATGGTGAAAAGGCCATTTCCACATCTAATAGAAATTTCAAAGGCCGGATGGGTCATCCAAGAAGCGAGGTCTATCTTGCAAATCCAGCCGTTGCGGCCGCCTCGGCGGTTCTCGGCAGAATCGGCTCCCCGGAAGATCTCTAATGTTTTCAAAAGTATATATTTCTGGCTTTGAGCCAGGTACCACATTCTATATTGGAGGATATGGGAATTTATGAAAATCGAAGGCAGGGTTTGGAAATTTGGGAACAACGTGGATACGGATCTTATTATTCCCGCAAGGTTCCTCAATGTATCGGAAGAACACGTTCTGGCCCGAAACTGCTTTGCAGACTTGAGACCTGGCTTTATAAAGAATGTACGTCCCGGCGACATTATTGTGGCAGGATTCAATTTTGGATGCGGCTCGTCAAGGGAGCATGCTCCAAGGGCCATTAGGGCCGCCGGGATCAGCTTGATTATTGCCGCCAGTTTCGCCAGAATATTTTACAGAAACGCCTTTAACATAGGGCTGCCGGCCGTTGAATTCAGAGAGGGGCGCGGCACATTTTCTGAAGGTGACTCAATATCAGTAGATCTTGCGTCAGGCAAGATCAGGGATCAAAATGGAAACCTTTACACTGCAGAGTCTGTTCCCGGTTTTATGATGGAAATTGTTCAGGCAGGGGGTCTGGTAAATCACATAAAGGCAAAAGGGGTTGTTTAAATTTGACGGACTCGTAAAAAGTCCGTCAATCCCGCAAAGCGGGAGGGTGAGGGTGGAACCATTTGAATTCATTTCAAATGGCGGGGGAGGGGAAGCCCTTCCCCGCCGAGTAAAAAGGCGTAACGCGACTTTTTACGAGGTTATCAAATTTGAATTCCCCGCTGCTCACAGCGAGGGATTAATTCAAATTGTAGATTAAGAACCTTTTTTTTAGCGAAAGTACGGTGCCGAAATCCTTTGGGATTGAGGCAAAAATTCCGAAATACCCTGTATCTTGTCGTAGCGTAGCGAAGATCCCGCTTATCAAGGCTACAGGGATAAAAATTCTAGCCGGCCAGAAAAACCGCGGATAAATATTTCGCCATAGAGCGACACTGTCGCGTTTAATAAAATCGTGGAACGATTTTATTTAAGGAGCCTTATGTCAAAAGAATACAATATTGCAGTGATACCCGGAGACGGCACGGGTCCGGAGGTGGTCAACGAGGGTCTCAAGATACTGGACGCTGTTTCCCGAAAGTACAAATCAGGATTTCGACTCAGGGAATTCAGGCTGGGTGGAGAACATTACATGAAAAATGGGGCACTTCTTCCGGACGATGCCCTTGAAGAACTGAGAAAAATGGACGCCATCTTTTTAGGTGCCATTGGCCATCCCGACGTAAAGCCGGGTATTCTTGAAAAAGAAATTCTCCTGAAACTGCGTTTTGAACTGGATCTCTATATCAATCTGAGGCCGGTGACACTATTTCCCGGGGTGGAAACACCCCTAAAAAATAAGGGGCCTGAAGATATAGATTTTGTCGTGGTACGTGAAAATACCGAAGGAATCTACGCCGGAGGTGGAGGCTTTTTTAAAAAGGGATCTCCACATGAAGTGGCCGTACAGGAATCGATCAATACCAGAAGAGGTGTGGAGCGCTGTATCCGCTATGCCTTTGAATATTGCAAAAAAAGAAACAAATACAGAAAGTTAACCCTATGCGCCAAGACCAATGTTCTGGTATATGAGTCTGATCTCTGGTATCGGGTTTTTGAGGAAGTCCACGGGGATTATCCGGACGTCCTAACGGATTATCAGCATGTGGACGCCCTGTGCATGTGGATGATAAAAAATCCGGAGCAATTTGACGTTATTGTCACAAGCAACATATTTGGGGATATCATCACCGATATCGGGGCTATGATTCAAGGGGGCTTAGGAATTGCTGCGGGTGGAAATATCAATCCTGAAGGAACCGCCATGTTCGAACCCATTGGAGGATCAGCACCCAAATATGCAGGGATGAACAAGATAAATCCGTTGGCTGCGCTTTCAGCGGTCCAGATGATGCTCGATTATCTTGGGGAAAACGAGGCCGCGAAAAACCTCCTTGATGCCATAAAAAGGGTCCTTAAAGACGATCTTAGAGCCATGGATGCCGGGAAGATGGGTTTCGGCACAAGCGAGGTGGGAGACCTGGTGGTCGGCTATCTTTAACTGTGATTGGGGGGATCCATGAAAAACATGAGGGTGGCGGCAGTTTGCATGAAGGCTCCCCGGGGCAGGATAGAAAATAATCTTGAACGCATTCAATCGCTTGCAGTTGAGGCCGCGGCAAAAGGTGCCGGCATGGTCTGTTTCCCGGAACTCTCCGTAACCGGTTATGTCCTGAAACATCCCGAAAAAGTTTACAAAACCATGGATCCGGACATTGTCAAGGACCACTTGATCAATATTGCCCGCAAAGCGGGCGTCGTCCTTATTGCCGGTCTTATTGAATTTCCCGAAGAGGGAAAACCATTTATCAGCCAGGCACTTATGGGACCTCAAGGTTTCATCGGCATATACCGCAAAACCCACCTCTCCCCGGCTGAGCAGGACGTCTACCAACCGGGTCAAAAGATTGAGACCTTTTCTTACGGAGATACCACCTTTGGGGTCCAGCTCTGCTATGAGGCTCACTTCCCTGAAATCAGCACCCTTTTAGCCGTAATGGGTGCCGATATCCTGTTAATACCACATGCCTCGCCAAGGGGAAGACCTATGGAAAAACTGGAAAGCTGGCTGAGGCATCTTACGGCCCGGGCATTTGATAACGGCATTTTCCTGGTTGCCTGCAATCAGGTTGGAAGAAACGGCGATGGTTTTTCCTTTCCCGGAGTTGCGCTTGTCTTGGGTCCGGACGGACGAATCTTGGCCAAATACGAAGGGAAAGGGGAAGAAATCCTTATTGCAGATCTCAAAGCCGATATGCTTGAAGACATCAGACAACACAGGATGAAATATTTCCTTCCATACAGAAGGCCCGATCTATACAGGAAACTCGTGCATAGCTGACTTGTGGAATTAATCTTTTGCTCCCGGGGCCCAAAAGCTGAGCCGCATTCCATGAATTTTACAAAGAAAAGGCGCAAAAGGCCCCTTTATGCACCTTTTGCGCCGTAAATTACTCCCTAAATGGGCTTTGTACAATACATAGTATTAGACGCAGCCTGTAGGTTTTGGCAGGCCTGCCATCTTACAAGCGCCTTTACCTGGTCCGGACGGAAATAATTCATAAATGTACTTCAATTTAAAACCGGTGACCTTTGAGAGAATCCGGACCATTGGGGCAATACCGTTCTTCTTGTAATAATCCTGGAGCACATTGATGACCTTCCAATGCTCATCGGTCAGCTCTTCAATCCCTTCAACCGTTTTCACGTGCCTCACCCAGGACTCATTCCAATTGTTGAAATCGTCAATGAAACCGTCTTCATCAACATTGAAGGTGTGCCCCTCGAATTCTACTGTTGGCATAATCTTAAACCTCCTTTTCTTAATAAGATATAACTACCCATTACTGGATATTAGAGTGCGCTGAACAAAATTAAATAATGAAATTTAATTCAGTTTTTTCCTGTTGTCAATTGTTCTTTTTAAACTTCCCGAAAAAATCTATCTTTTTTTCCTATAATCAATAGCTTTCTTTATAAAACCAAGCGCCCACAAAGGATTTCCCGCTGCGTGCACGTGAGTGTACGTAGCCAGAAGGTTATTCTTGCACATCCCGTCCCTCCGTCCATCCACGCCGCAGCCCCTATTCACCTTAAATGCAAAGGTTATGTTTTTCTCACTGGTCAGCACGGCCTTTGAATAATGAAATTCATGGCCTTTTAAGGTCTTCCCCTGTGGATAGTAGGGATTGGGTCCATTCACTTCCAAAATCGTGTATCCGTGGCCTTGCGGTCTCTTCTGAAGCATGAAGTTCACGGGAAGACTACCGACCATGGGATAGCTTTTGCCCTTCATCACTAAACTTTCTCCGAGATATATAAATCCCCCACATTCCGCATATACGGGCAGCCCCCTTTCAATTTCCTCCCTCAGAGCGTTTCGGAAAGCCCGGTTGTCCGACAGGGCCTGGGCCTGGGTCTCTGGAAAACCACCTCCTATGTAGAGCGCATCCAAATCCGGAAATTCATCGCTTGAAATGGCATTGATTTCAATAAGATCAGCACCCAATCGTTCCAGCTGTTCCAAATTCTCAGGATAGTAAAACCAAAACGCCCTGTCCCTTATAAAACCGATCCGGGGAGACTCATGACCCATGACGACCTCTGGTTCTTTGTCCTGCTTTTGACATGCCTTCTCGAAATCCTCAACATTGCCGGCTATTTTCCAGATCGTATCCAGTTCAAGGTTGTCCTTGACTACATTTTTTGCCCATAGGATCGCCTTTTCAGCATGCTCCCTCTCATGATGTGGAACAAGCCCCATGTGTCTTTCAGGAAAAATCCCGTCTTCCAGCTTCGGAATGGCTCCGACCACCGGTATACTGCAGTATTTTTCAATAGCATCTCTTATCAAATTCTCCTGTCTCGAACCCGCCACTCTGTTCAGAATCACTCCTCCGATATGTAATTCCGGGTCAAACACCAGGCACCCTTTAACGACTGCCGCGATAGTACGCGTGGCCATGGTCACATCAGCAATGACAATGACCGGCGCCTTAATAAGCTTAGCCAGTTCCGCCGTGCTGGACCGGCCATCCAGGTCGAAACCGTCGTAAAGGCCGCGATTTCCTTCGATAATGGAAATATCCACCTGGTCTGAATGCGAGCAAAAGGATTCAAGGATCTGCTCCTCGGTCATAAGAAAAGGATCCAGATTATGACATGGCCTGTCCGCAGCAAAACCCAACCATCCTGCGTCAATAAAATCAGGGCCTTTCTTAAAGGCTGTGATTCCGTAACCCTTATCCCGCAAAGCGGCGATAAGACCAAGCGAAAGAATGGTCTTGCCGGACCCTCCCCTCAGTGCTGTTATTATGATTCGGCGTCGTAAAAAAGACATTTTTAACCTGCAAACCGTGTATAAGCCAATTTTGTCCCTTGTATTTTTTTGACGATTAGGAACATGGCGATAAAAAATTGTCAATAAAAAAAGCAGGCAATTTTTTTGCGTTTTTTCATTGACAGTGCTCAACGGTTTTGATTATAAATCAAAAGTTAACTATTTGAAAAGAAAACTAATTCAAATATTCACAAATAGTTACCCAAAAATGATTTGCCCTGAGCCCTATCAGCCGTAGGTAAAGGGAAAAACACAGTATAATCTCAAATGGATTAACGATTCTTTAAGGGAGGAGGTGAAGGCAACCACAATTTTTTTTGGAGTTACTCCTTAAAATCAAAATAAATTAGTTAAGCAAAAGGAGGCATTGATAATGGCTTTTGAACCAAACGAACCACAAGAAGAAATAAAATACGAAGAGATGCGAATCTATTCCGATGAAGAGTTGAATAACTACACGGATGACGACCTCAAAAACTTCAAATGCAAACACGATATTCCTGATCTGGACGAACTGGAAAAGGGTCCGTGGCCCAGTTTTGTGGCGGATGCAAAGCGAGAAGCAGTTCATAGAAGGAAACTCGCCGAAGACAGGATGTTGCTCTCTGCTGAAACGGTCGAAGATACACTTGGACAGCTCCAGGTTTCCTTTGATGACGGTGAAACCCACTGGAAACACGGTGGAATTGTCGGCGTATTCGGTTATGGTGGCGGTGTTATAGGTCGGTATTCCGACCTGCAGGAACAATTCCCTGCCGTTGCCCATTTTCACACACTGCGCGTCAACCAGCCCATGAGTAAATTTTATACTACAGATTATTTAAGGACCATTTGCGATCTCTGGGAATATCGAGGAAGCGGTATGATGAATATGCACGGATCTACCGGTGACATCATCCTTCTCGGCACCTCTACCGAGCAATTAGAACCCGTTTTTTATCAGATGACGCATGAAATGCAACAGGACCTGGGCGGCTCCGGATCGAACCTGCGTTCCCCCTCCTGCTGTCTGGGTAAGGCTCGCTGTGAGTGGTCATGCATTGATACGCAGGACATGTGCTATGAACTGACACATTATTACCAGGACGAATTGCACCGTCCTGCATTTCCATACAAATTCAAATTCAAATTCGACGGTTGCCCGAACGGCTGTGTGGCCTCCATTGCCCGATCAGACATGTCCTTTATAGGAACCTGGAAGGACGATATCCGGATTGATCAGGATGCTGTCCAGGCATATATTGCCGGTGATATTGCGCCCAACGGCGGTGCCCATGCCGGCAAAGACTGGGGCAAATTTGATATTGAGAAGGAAGTCATAGATCTCTGTCCTACCAAGTGTATGTGGATGGAAGACGGCAAGCTCATGATCGACAATAAGGAATGTTCTCGCTGCATGCACTGCATCAACGTCATGCCCCAGGCACTGAGACCGGGAACGGATACCGGGGTCACCATACTTTTCGGGGCAAAGGCCCCGATCCTTGAAGGCGCTCAAATGGCCGTGCTGACCGTTCCTTTTATGAAATGCGAGCCCCCTTATGAAAATATAAAGGATCTCGTGGAAAAGGTCTGGGATTGGTGGATGGAAGAGGGCAAAAACCGCGAGAGACTGGGCGAGCTGATCCAGCGTTGGGGACTGCCGAAATTCCTGGAGGTCATAGACCTGCCGCCCATGCCGCAGATGGTGACGGAACCGAGGAGCAATCCTTACATCTTCTGGAAAGAAGAAGAAGTGCCAGGCGGATTTAAGAGAAAAATTGAAGACTACCGAGCCAAACACATGAGATAGGTAAAGCAGAGGAGGAAAATATTATGGCATTATCTTTAGAACGATTTGGTGGATATAATCCGGACAAACCTATGGAAAACAGGCTTACGGACCTTGGTCCCAGGCATTTCTGGGCATTTTTTCCTCCGGTTATCCAGAACAATTACGGAAAGTGGAAATATCATGAAATCCTTGAGCCCGGTGTTCTGGTCCATGTATCGGAGACCGGAGACAAGGTTTTTACCGTTCGATGCGGCGGCTGCCGTTTCATGACGGTTGAGAACGTCCGGGAGATCTGTGATATTGCAGATAAGCACTGCGATGGTTATGTGCGATTCACAACGCGAAATAATATTGAATTTATGACGGACAGCCAGGATAAGATGGAGGCCCTTAAAAAGGACCTGATGAGCAGGAAACACATCTCCGGCAGTTATAAATTCCCTATTGGCGGTACTGGTGCCGGGGTGACCAACATTGTCCACACCCAGGGATTTCTGCATTGTCATACGCCGGCCACCGATGCCTCATCCATGGTAAAATCAATACTGGATGATCTTTTCGATTATTTTCAGGGCATGACACTACCCGCCCAGGTCAGGGTCTCAATGGCCTGTTGCCTGAATATGTGCGGGGCCGTGCACTGCTCCGACATCGCCCTTTTGGGTTATCACAGGAAACCGCCGGTCATCGACCATGAAGTTATGGATGCCCTGTGCGAGATTCCGCTTGTTATTGCTGCATGCCCGACGGGCGCCATCTCTCCCGCCAAGACAGAGGACGGCAAAAAAACAATCAAGATCAAAGAAGAACGGTGTATGTTTTGTGGCAACTGCTACACCATGTGTCTGGCCACGCCTCTCGCGGATAAGGAGGGAGATGGCGTGACCATCCTGGCAGGCGGAAAAATATCAAACCGTATTTCACGGCCGAAATTCTCCAAGGTGGTCGTACCATGGCTGCCCAATAATTTCCCAAGATTCCCTGAAGTCGTTCAGGACGTCAGGAAGATTGTTGAGGCCTATGCAGCCGGTGCCAACAAGTACGAAAGAATCGGAGACTGGGCGGAAAGGATCGGATGGGAAAAATTCTTTGAGAAATGCGACCTGCCGTTCACGGATCATCTGATAGACGATTATCGACTGGCTTATGATACTTACAGAACCTCAACACAATTCAAGTATACTGAGGCAGCCTGGGAGGTCTCCAAGGCAGCGGGCGGTATTGAATAGTCCCTTGCCCAAGATCTCGTAAAGGAGAAAAAGAATGGAAGATATCAAAAAGGCCATTTTGGATTTTGCCGAAGGCAGCAAAAAGAGCAAGTTCTACTTTAGCGATATGGAAAAGGCGGTCCACAAGGTTATGCCGGATGTCAAGACAAGGATGGTAAAAAAGGCTGCGACTGCCCTGATCAATGAAGAAAAACTTATCTATTTTTCTACCGGAAGCACCACAATGTATGGCCTCAAGGGCAGGGGGCAGACAGAAGATCATTAGAGCCCCCGCGTCTGCGTGCCGCACATGTGTGTATTGGTATTGTTGTACAACTGTCTATTAATGAACATGAGAGGTCGCTTTCCCTGTAGGATTGCGACCTCTTTTCATTTTGAGGGATGTTATGAAAACACCGCAAGGTGCCGAAGAATTTATTGCAGAACAAAAAAAAATGCTTGCAGATAACCCGGAATGCGCCAATTCGAGCTATAATCTGGGTGTCGCCCTTATGCAACAGGGAAAGCTGGATGAGGCCATTGATGCCTTCAATGATGCCGTTGAGAACAGCGGCAGGATGTTCGAGGGTTATGTGAATCTGGGTTACATCTATTTCAAAAAAGGTGACCTGGATATGGTCATTCAGGCCAACCTTAATGCAATAGGAATAGAACCAAGATATGCCAGGGGTTATGCGAACCTGGGATTTGCCTATCTCCAAATGCACAGGGCCGATGACGCAATTGACGCACTGAATAAGGCCATCGAACTCAACCCTCAAATTGTTCAGGCCTGGAGTAACCTCATGAACGCCTATCTCCAAAAAGAGGATGTGGAAAAAGCCATTGAGGTTGGAGAAAAGCTGGTCAAAATGGCGCCCGATTTTGCGTTGGGCCATAACAATCTTGCCTTTGCCTATTACACCAAAGAAAATTTTCAGAAAGCCATTGAGCATCTGGACAAGGCCGTTTCACTCGGCTTTGATGCCCACCCCGACTTCGTGAAAAGACTTGAGGCCCATCGGAAAGCATGAATTTACCCCAATTGTTCCGCAGCTATGAACTTCTGGTTGATAAAGCGGATCAGGCATTCCAGGACATGCAGCAAAAACACGGCGAATGCATCCGGTGCCAACGCGGTTGTTCCGATTGCTGCCATGCCGTGTTCGGCCTGTTTTTGATTGAGGTGGCCTATCTCAAGCAGCACTTTGACAAACTGGAAAAGGACAAGATAAAAGCCGCTCTCTGGAGATGCAATGAGGCGGACAAGGCCCTCAAGCGGCTTGAGAAAATGCTCGAATCCTATAAGGACGATCCCCATATGCAGGCCTATTCCATATCCCGTGAAAGGATCCGCTGCCCCCTTCTGGACGACAATATGCAATGTATCCTCTATCCCTTTAGACCCATTACCTGCCGGGTCTATGGGATCCCCACAAAGATACAGGGAAGTGCCAGGGTCTGCGGAAACTCGGGGTTTAAGAAAGGGATGACCTACCCGGTGTTTGATCTTGACGCCGTCTACCGGGATCTTTACGAACTGTCAAAAGAAATTTTGGGGCAATCGGAGTCAGCCGAGCTTGAAAAGGCCTCTTTATTGTTTTCGGTTACAAAGACCATAAGCACGCCTTTTGATATCCTCATAAACGAAGATCTTGCAGCACCTGATAGAGCCGGCTGATGTGTTTTTTCAGGTGAACCTTTATGACCGGAAGATCAGAACGATCCTCATGCCGGTAAAAATCGAGCACTGAATCATGAAGCCGCCCGAGCTCCTCAAGGCTGAATGACTTCAACAAAACAAGGAGATCCGGAACCTTT
Organism: uncultured Desulfobacteraceae bacterium; assembly: GCA_964543315.1. Classification (GTDB taxonomy): domain Bacteria; phylum Desulfobacterota; class DSM-4660; order Desulfatiglandales; family Desulfatiglandaceae; genus JAFDHL01. The sequence continues at coordinate 10,052 of CAZIXY010000030.1, forward strand.
CCGAGGCCGTACCGGCCTTTTTCTTCCATAATACAAAGCGCCTCAAAAAATCCCGTGGCCGCAGCACTGACACAATCACGTCCGGCCCACACTACCTCTCCCAAACCGTCCAGTCTGTCCAGCCTCATCTTAACGACCATGTTCAGGAAAAACCAAACAATGGCAATCATGGGGTTCCTATCCCCTTGAGTTTCAAAAACCATACGAGGCCCATAATTTCTTACGGTTGTGAGTTTTACGTCCACCACACCGTCTGTGTTTTTTACAACAAAGTCTCCGGCCGCATGATGCCATGGAAAGATTTCACTGAAATCTTTTGTGTTGTAGTAGAGGGTCAATATCTTAGACGCCTGCCTGAATATCTCAAAGGTTTCCTCCCGTGATACAAAACGGTGGCCCTGCTTCTGGTCCCAGATGCAGACCTTCGCCTTCCGTTCCATTTCATCCAATGAAAAATGCCATTCGTGGTATCCTTCAAACCACTGGGTTACAAACATGGAAAGCATTTCCTCATCCATTCCGGCCCGGTGTCTGACATTTCCTTTAAAATATGGCTCCGGCAAGTAGGGAAGTCCGAAGCTTTTGTGTATAAAACTCAGTATCTCATATTCATGATCTAACCATGTTTTCCTTTGCCCTACGGCCGTACTCACCGCCAGCTTGAACGGCTGATGTTTTGAGAACACCTCGACACTGGCAAGATGATACAGGGTTCCGTGCTTTTCACTCTTTATGACCATCTTGTCAATTCCTGCAATACCAAAGTCTTGCCCCGCCGCCTTCAGCACTTGATTCAGGGTCGTTACATGATCCTCCAGCAGGAATTTTTCGAGGGAATGGAAATAGTCCCCTAGGGTCAAAAAAGTATGGTTTTCTGAAGGAGTGATTTTAAAAGGTTTTAAAAGGTCATCTGGACCGACGGGGATGTCTTTTTTTGGGGCGGAGAAAAAATATTTTACCTTCATATCAAACAAGCACAAAACATTTTTTTATAAAATTCAAGGGTTTAACTTCTCCAACGCCTCTGATACAACCTGTCCCACTGTCTTATTCTCCAACTCGCCATCGCCATAGATACGGATCTCGCTGTTTTCCTGCCGGAGCCTTTCCAAATCTTCACGTATCTCATGCGCGCCCAGGTTACCCAGAAGCCATGCGGTATAACCGCGCACCAAAGGATCAATATCGCTGAGGAAGGGTATAAAATGAAATGTGGACTTACGGAACAGATCCGGCCTAAGCTGGGCGATCCTTCCTATCACCTCAATGACCTGTGCGCGTCGCGTATCATCCGGCAGGTATTGGTAGAGTTGCGGAATATATCCCGCAAACATATCGGGCCTGTTCCTGATGATCTCTCCAATAGCCTCAAAGGCCCCCCATGTAAAAGCGGCTGTATCGGATATGGAGTAAAACAGGCCCTGAAGGAGTTTTGAAATGGTCCCCGGATCACTTTTGCTGATCACGGCGGAAGCCTTCCCCAGGATCTCTGCCGCCCTTTTGCGGAACAGATCGTCACCTGAATAAAGAAGCCGTTGCAGGTTTCTGATGAGCTTCTTGTCTTCCCCGGCCACGCCCAATATATTATCAACCTTGAACTCTTTTACATATTCTTCTATCTCTTTCTTTTTCAGGGACCTTTTTCCTGTATCCTTGATTTCCGCTGAAGATGCAAGGGAATCGGCCTTTTCCAATCTCTTTTGGACCCCATTCGACGTAACCTCCTGAACGTCATCGTGCAATCTGATGAAGAAAAGGGCTCCGGATATTCGCCTGCCTTCATAGAATCCCCCGGGAATAATAAGATGGGTCATATAATCATAATTTTCTACGATTTCTTCAACGTAATCATCTCCGGGCAGAAGACCCCAGGCCAGGTCAGAATCCATATTACACCCGAAGACCAGGGCCTCGATCATGGCCGCTCCCAAATTATGACCCGTTTCATCACATGCATAGACGGCACCACAGGAGCAGGAGCCTACCGGCATCTCGCCCGGCATCCTGGTGCTCAATTCCTGCGGTTTGTCAATCAGCATTCCGCAAAACGGACAGGCGGGCTTTTTAAAAAGCTCCCTTTTCTGAAATTTGCTTTCAAACATAGCACGTGTCCTGAAATTTATAGTTACAACGAAAACCAGATTCTAAACCGGACTAAGCATCCAGGTCGAAACTGCATGCCCCTTCGTCATATTCAAAATCAACAATATCAAAATCTCCACCCCTTGATTTGAAGTGGATAATCCAATTTTTATAGTCTTCGCCGGCAAAATCACAACTGATCGTTCCGATCCTGGCATGCAATGCCCTGAGCCTCGGAACAACCTCTTGATCAAAAATTTCACTTATGCTTGCCCTGTCATCATCATCGAGTTCATATTGGACGGGGCTCTTGTCTTCTTTCTCATTCATTTTTCCTAACCCTTCAAAAAAAACGAGGCAGAGCGCTCTCTCAGGAGCCTTTTTCCGAATAAACGCATTGCCTGAACGTTTCTGTTTGAAGCACTGTGACCGGATCGTTCCCTTTATTGGTATTTCAAACGGTTTGAGAGGGCTTTTGGCGAGCGGGTATCACTTTGCAGGTCCGGGTAATTCCAATGTCATGCATTGATTAGACGGTCCGCATGACCTCGAAGTCACTTTGGGCTGTTTTCCTCCCGGTCCGACACCCATGACATAGTTGGTCCTGCTGACAACACGTTCAAAGGATTGGGACTTACACCCGGGACAGACGATTTCCAGCTTTTCATCCGAATTGACAAGCAGTTTTTCAAATACTTCGCCGCATTCAAGGCACCTAAATTCAAAAATTGGCATTGTTTTGATCCCCATTTATGGAGTAAGATATTTGTAGAAAGTATAGTCACCAAAAAGACTAAAGTCAAATAGGCTTTTTATATTCGAGATATCAGATGATCCTCTCTTTTCACCCCTGTTTTGATGCAGACCTACAGATTATCCTCGGAAGTCGTCCCCTCGATTCAGGTGACCTCAAACTAATCCGGAAGGCAGAGGCCATTATCCTTCCTCAGGCGCTCAGTGCGGATTTTTACCGGGCCTGTTCGGAGTCTGACGCGCTTTTATTTCCAAACTATGAAATGCGTTTCAGGTATCCCGGGAAAATCGGACAGAGCCGAATGTTCAGGGATTTCGGCCTTCCGCATCCTGAAACATTTTGCTGGAGCACATTGGAAGATTTTAAAAATAGATACCCCTCCACCGAAACCATTCCCCACAAAAATCCGTTCCTGATAAAAGATGACAGGTCCCATGAGGCGGAATGCGTATACCTCGTTAAAGACAGACATTCCCTGTCAGAGGCCTTATCCAGCCTGGAACTCAGGGGGAGATCCGGTCCGTCGGGCTTAATCACTCAGGATTATGTCCCAACAGACGGGAATGTTCTCAGGTCGGTCATTATCGGAGAAAAAATTATGACCTACTGGAAACGTCCCGGCAGACCCGGACAGGTGATCACCACAATCAGCCGCGGTGCCATAATCGATCATCACTGGCGGCCCGAACTTCAGGCAAAGGCAGAGGGGCAGACCCGAATTCTCTTGAAAGAAACGGGGATAAACGTGGCCGCAATCGATTTCGTATTTGATCTCTCAGAAAAAAGGCCTGCGCCACTTTTTCTCGAAATAAACTACTATTTTGGCAGAAGAGGCCTGGGCGGAACGGAAAATTATTACCGGCTTTTTTACCAGGCGCTCCAGGATTGGCTGAAGGAGGCAGGTTTGTGCGCGAAAAGCCTAAGAATCGTTTAAGAAGGCACACCTTGCGCCTCAATGTCGATAAGGCCCGCAGAGGAGTGCCAGGCAAAGTCTTTTAAATTTTATCCCCCTCTAACGTGGTCGGGCCATAGCGCTCTCTTTTCAAAATGCACATCCCGAATTCTGCCGAAATAGTCGAACCCCCCCCATTCCCGCAAACAGACGGACCGGTGCACATATACAAGAACAAGGCCACGACAAAGGATCCCTTCAGGGGCTGGTCGGGAATGAATTTGCCGTTATATCTTGACAGAAACCTTCCTGGTTCTCGGGCCGTCAAACTCGCAGAAGAAGATTTTCTGCCATGTACCGAGAACAAGGCGTCCATTTTCAATTAGAACCGTGACGGAACTGCCCATAAGCGATGCCTTTATGTGGCTGTCCGCGTTTCCCTCCATGTGCCGGTACCCTGCATTCGGGGGAACCAGATCATTGAGCTTTTGTATGATATCCGTACAAACCGCCGGATCGGCCCCTTCGTTGATCGTGACGCCCGCAGTCGTATGGGGAACATAGACCACACAGACCCCGTCCTCCACACCGGCGTTTGAAATCTCCTTTTGAACAAGCGAAGTGATATCCACCATTTCGTTCCTTGAACCTGTTTTAACACTTATCTTGTTTATATGCATTGTCACCCCCTGTAAAATAAGTGAGAACTGGTAAATATTTCTTAGCACAAAACAGACAAATTGAAAATCGTTATGGGAGGCAAAGGTATGGGACTCTTCAAAAGGTCGCATCTTTCGGATCAAACTTCCTCCGCCTTATGACGCGGCCCGAGTCGCGGTCTGCATGGCACCGATTTCATGGTATCCACTCCCTTCCGTTCCAGCAGGCCGCAGCGAGGGCCGCCTGCAACTCAGGAGTAGATGCGGCCTTGAAAGAGTGCCAGGCCAAGCATTTTGACTGGCGCAGTCAATCAACATAATCTCACCCCCGGGTTGAAGCTTTATTCTATAGCAAAAAATCCACGCACAAAGAGCATGTTTTTCAAAACGTCAAAAATCTGCTTGACAACAAGACCTGATGCTATATATTACCAAAATAGAATATTAAAAGGAGCACTGGATGAAAGATTTTGTCAAGGTCATGAAGGCCCTTTCGGATACTAATCGGGTAAAAATCATAAAGATGCTGCAACATAAGACAATGTGCGTATGTGAAATGAGGGAGGCTTTGCAGGTAGCCCAGCCTACTGTTTCCAAGCACCTCAAACTGCTTGAAGAGGCCGGACTTGTAGAATCCCTTAAGGATGGTACCTGGGTAAACTACCACCTCACAGACGGGGGTAACAGCCCATATGTAGCCAGCCTCTTGGGAAATCTCAGACACTGGCTGGAGGATGATCCGCAGATAGCAGATCTTATTGAAAAACTTCCCACGATCCGGCGTGAAGATATTTGTAAAGGATAATTTTTTAGTAACGTTCAAAGGTGTATGCATCTTGAAGGGCATGGACTCTTTTTTCAGGAATCGAAAAATTGGTTGCCGGATTGTACATGACCCTGCTGCCTGACGCGGGCGGGGAGCTTGCTGTGCTTCACGCCCAGGACACAGGATAGGGCATTAACCCGGGCAGCCCGCCGCCCGCCCTGGTTTGCAGGATTTCCAGGTTCAGCGTTCCGGCCGAGTCGATTCTGAAAAAAGAGCCCCGTACCCTTCGCTTTGACAGGACCTATCCGGATTCTTAGGTACCGGAGTTAAGGATCCATACACGGGAATCGGATGAATTCATATCCCATGCATACACTTTTGAACGTTACCAATTTTTTTGCCTTAAATATATAGCCAAATTGAAATATGGCTATTTAAACTTCTTCCATACTACGTTATGAACATGGAGATATTGCTATGAAAGAACGAACAAAGTTGCTGCTCATCATTATCATTTTCCTCGCGTGTTACTATATTCCCTGGGGGAACTCGATCATACGACAATCCGGGCTCGAGGCATTCATTATGCTTCAGGACTATGCCAGGAAGCATGTTTTGACCTGTCTCATTCCCGCGTTTTTCATTGCAGGAGCCATTGCGGTATTTGTCTCACAGGCATCCGTGCTTAAATACTTCGGGGCTTCGGCGAAAAAGATCCTTTCCTATTCTGTGGCATCTGTCTCCGGAACTGTTTTGGCCGTTTGCTCCTGTACGGTGCTGCCCCTTTTCGCTGGTATTTATACCCGTGGAGCAGGGATTGGTCCGGCAACTGCATTTCTTTATTCCGGACCGGCCATTAATGTCCTGGCCATCGTGCTAACGGCAAGGATCTTGGGCTGGCAACTGGGCCTCGCCCGCGCCGTCGGGGCTGTACTTTTTGCCGTTTTGACGGGTCTGCTCATGGCCTGCTTTTTCAGGAAAGAAGAGGCGGCCAGGACAGCAGGACAAACCTATCTCCCGGATGAAGAAGAGAAAGGCCGGACCCTCAGCCAGGAGGCCATTTTTATGCTGGTGCTGGTCCTGATCCTCATTTTCGCCGCCTTGGCAAAACCGGCTAATGGCTCAGCGGGCTTGTGGGCTGTTATCTTTGCTGCCAAATGGTACATCACAGCCGGGCTTCTCATCATCCTTGGCTTCATGCTCAAGGCCTGGTTCGTCAAGGAAGAGCGTATGACATGGGTCCAATCCACATGGGGATTCATGAAACAGATCTTTCCACTTTTGGGCGCGGGGGTCCTGGTGGCCGGCTTTATGCTGGGACGTCCAGGGCATTCCGCCTTGATCCCCGAGCACCATATTCAATCCCTGGTTGGCGGGAATTCCGTCTGGGCAAATCTCTTTGCCTCGGTCTCCGGGGCGCTGATGTACTTTGCTACCCTGACTGAGGTACCGATTCTTCAAGGTCTTATCGGCGCCGGTATGGGTAAAGGTCCGGCACTCTCCCTCCTGCTGGCCGGGCCGGCCCTGTCCCTTCCTAATATGTTAGTTATTGGGGGCGTCATTGGCGTTAAAAAGACTGCTACCCTTTGTGGGATCATTGTGGTTTTATCGACCATTGCGGGGATGTGTTACGGCTGGATTGCGGGATAAATAAGGCTGAAGGCGTAAGGCTCAAGATTATGTCCGTTGGGAGTGTGCCGCCCAGGGCATAATTCAAGGGTTGCTGGGAGAACTGGCATCCGTGTAACCAAACAACCATTTGACCATTCAACTATTTAACAATTCAACTAACAGGTACGGAGGTAAAACATGGAAATTAAAATATTGGGACCCGGATGCCCAAACTGTGCGACTGCTGAAAATAACGTGAGGGAAGCGGTTGCCGAGGCGGGTGTGGATGTTAGCATTGAAAAAATAGATGATATCATGGCAATCGCCAAATACGGAGTATTTGTGACCCCCTCCGTCGTAGTAGACGGTGAGGTAAAGGCAGTAGGGAAAGTGCCCAGTAAAGATGAGATCAAATCCTGGATTCAAAAATAGCCCGGGGAAACAAGAAAGGAGCTATAAATTGCAGAAGATGTTTGGAATGGGCAAGAGGCAGTCAAATAACCCTGCACTCAATTCTACCCTGCCCGTTATGTGAACACAGAACCAAAAAACTTCTGCGGTTCATGAAAGGCGAGAGGTAAATAGAATGACTATCAGATATCATAAGACCCTGTGCGGAATTTTCTTTCTTGCGGCTCTCATGCTTCCCGGTTCCATACTGGGAGCTGAGACCCCAGAGAACATAACCGTGGAACATGCATACCCCGGATTTGCGTCTGGTATTCTAAAAGGGGCAAGTATGGTCGCCATGAAGAAAGGGACCCTGGTCGCGACCGAGGGTATTGAAATCAGGGAGTCTCATCTCAAAGAGACGGTGGAAAAGGCCGACCCGAAAATTCGAGAGGAACTCAAGAAAAACCTGTTTTTCATCCTGGAACAAGAGACCATGAAGGCGGTGCTTGTCAAAGAGGCCATTCAGCAGGTCCTGATTCAACAAAAAAGACAGGATGCCTTTGCTTCCTATCTCCAGGGATTGGGCGAAAAAACGAATATTCGGGTCAACATGGAATGGGTCAAGGCCCAGCATGCTCTCGTAAAGGATAACCCAGTGGACAAGGCTCGCATGTCGGGTAAACCCGCGATGATAGAATTCGGTGCCACGGGATGCGTCCCCTGCGATATGATGCAGCCGATCTTAGAGAGCCTGCGCAAGAAATACCCTGATAAACTCAACGTGGTCTTTGTGCATGTAGGGGAGAATTGAATACTGGGGGCTCGTTTCGGCATCCAGTCGATTCCGGTCCAGGTGTTTTATGACAAAAACGGCGAAGAGGTCTTTCGGCATGTGGGATTTATGGGCGAAGCGGATATCGACCGAATTTTTGAGAAAATGGGTGTG
>CAZIXY010000031.1:0-17971 GCA_964543315.1 uncultured Desulfobacteraceae bacterium
ACCCGGATATTGTATTCTTAACGGTCTGGACATGAAAAAAGGCTATCATACAATGTATCAAGAGTCAACGGCAGACTTGACCCTATTATCTGCGAATTGAGTTCGTTAGAAGTCCGGCAATCCCGCAAAGCGGGAGGGTGAGGGTGGAACCATTTGAATTCACTTCAAATGGCGGGGGAGGGGAAGCCCTTCCCCGCCGAGTAAAAAGGCGTAACGCGACTTTTTACGAGGTTATCAATGATGGGAAGAATAAAAAATTAGGCATTAAAGAATAGATCTATTTGAAGGGTATTCAGGGCGAAATAAAGTATTCAAATGCACAAAAAAATGTGCATGATGCACAATTTTTTGTGCATTGTGCAAATAAATCTCTATCACATTGGCAGGTTAACCTCCTTCTGCTACAGGCATCCCCAATAATAGAAACCTACTCTCATTAATCTTTGATAAGCCCCTCAGTCATAAGGCACATCCTCTACATTAGGGCTGGTAACTCCACCCCAGCCGTCATGCAAGCAATGTCATTCATAGCTCAAGCTGAAGTTGCACCTGTTTAGTTTATGAATGAGCACTATTCTAACGGTTTGGCTTCATCAATCAGCATGATGGGGATATCGTCCTTTATCTCATAAAGCAGCTTGCAATTTTCGCATATGAGTCCATCGCCCGTCTCGTTCAGGTGTATATCACCCTTGCATTTCGGGCATGCCAGGATATCCAGCAGTTCTTTGCTTATGGCCATGTTGCCTCCCTTACAATTCCATTTATGATTATCTCTAAAATCAAATTCTTGGTGTATTCCATCCCTGCCAAAAGGTACGGGGCTCGCAATGATGCACCAAGCGACAGCATATGGCATCGCAACAGGATTTCATTGTTTATCATGATGATCTTTCAGGATTATACTTTTGGCGGCTTCAAAAACCTCTTCCACCATGATCTCCTTCATGCACGTCATATGATCGCACTTTTTCTTAAAGCACGGGCTGCAATCCATTTCCGCCCTGACGACCCTGTGCCCCCGGCCATACGGGCCTGTCCGCCAGGGGGCGGTCGGGCCGAACAGGGCTACGACGGGGCATCCCACGGCAGCGGCAATATGCATCGGACCGGTATCGGTGGTCACAAGGACGGTACTTCTTGTGAACAGGTAGGCCAGATCCTTTAAGCTTGTTCTGCCTGCAAGATTATGCGGCTCTTTCTTCATCATGCTGGAAATACCCTCAATTGTTGCCCGATCATGCCCGCTTCCTGTAAAAATGACCTCACACGAAAGGTCATTCTGAAGCCTGTCCGCGAGAAGGGCAAATCGCTCCGCTTCCCACAACTTTGTCTTCCATTTGGCCATAGGATTGATAATAACCAGCGGCTTTTTTTTATTACCGTTCTTCCCTAATACCTGGTCGATCGATTCCTTATTATTCTGTGAAACGGGAATATTCCCATTCCACGACGTGAAATGACACCCGAGGTATTCTGCGAATTTCAGGTAAAGATCAATCGCATGCCTTTGATAATCGACCACAACAGGCCGCTCATTCAAAAAAAGCCAGCCCCCTTCCCTTGCGCCGGCCAGCCCGACCTTTCTTTTCCCCCTGGAAAGACCGGTCAGAATTCCGCTCTTGAAAAGACCTTGAAGATCCATAACAAGGTCATACTTATAGGACCTTATGTCTTTTATGAATTGAAAAAGCTCCTGGATGACGGATGAATATTCCGTGCCTTTCAATATTTTCTTTTGCCATGATTTTCTGTGGGAGATAAACACCCGATTCACGGCAGGGTGTCCCTTTATGATTTCAGATGCCTCCTCTTCAACGAGCCAGTCTATCCGGGCGGAAGGAAAATTCTCTCTCAGTACCGAAAGCAGAGGAAGAGATTGAACAACATCCCCGATGGCACTCAATTTTATGATCAAAATGCTGGACAGATCGTTGCTCATGGCAGACAGCCCTTAGTCCTAAGATTGTGGGTGTTTTGAAATCCGGGTTTTTGGCTATGAACAATCTTTAATAATCCAGTTAACCGCATGAAGCAAATCCTTTGCAATATGAACCGGTTTGTTTGGGCTGCCCGGAAGCACAAAATCAAGTTCTCCCAGACCATATCCGGTTGTAACCAAAACTCCCTTTAAATTGGACCGATGTGCCATATCAATATCCGAGCAACGATCACCAACCACATATGAGTGAGTCATGTCAATGTCGAAGTTTTCGCGCGCCATTTCAATCATGCCCGTACCCGGCTTTCTGCAATCACAGGCAATACTGAATTCAGGGACAACTCCGTGCGCGTGATGCGGGCAGAAATAAATCCCGTCCATGACCGCCCCATTTTTTTGAAGCAGTTCCTTCATATATGTATGGATTTTGTCAACAAGGTCAACAGGGAAATATCCGCGCGCAACACCTGACTGATTGGACAAGACAATTGCGAGAAAGTCATGCCTGTTCAGTGTTTTTATGGCCTCAGCCGTTCCCGGCAGGAGAACAAACCTGTTGATGTGGTTAATGTAACCCATCTGTTCGTTAATGGTACCGTCCCTGTCAATAAAAACAGCCGGCTTTCTCACTGAGAGTCCCTCCTTAAAATCTCCATCTCCTCCCAGACCTCTTCCGGTTCAATGGACAGCATGCAGCGAAAATCCGTCGGGCATTCCGGCTTGAGGCAGGGGGCACATTCAATTTCATGCCTGACGATCCTTGTCTTGGGCCCCCGAGGACCCGTGGCTATCGGGTCGGTTGAGCCGAATATGGCCAATGTGGGAACACCCAGGGCCGCGGCAATGTGCATAAGCCCTGAATCATTGGTCACAAAAAAATTACATTGCCTGACAAGGCCAATGGCGACTCCCAGTGATGTCTGTCCACAAAAATTATAAGGCTCACGGGCCATTGAACCGCACAGGACTTCGCAGATATCCGCCTCGTTCCCACTTCCCAGCACGAGGACCCTGGCACTCCACCTTTCAGCAGCCCAATCTCCGATTTTTGCAAACCTGTCAGCAGGCCACCTTTTAGCATCTCCAAAAAGGGCCCCGGGGCTGAGCCCGATAACGAAGTCCCCTTCGATGATACCTCTTGCATGAAGTAGGTTTCTGGCTTTTTCCATATCCTCCGGGGCTACATAAAGATGCGGTACCCTCCTCGGTCCATCCCAGCCCATAGCCTTCAGCAGATTTAGATAGTACTCCACCTGGTGGTTTTTTAAAACTTCCTCAGTTCTGACGACCCCGTGCGTCAGCAAAAAGCCCCGACCATCCCCGCCATACCCGACTCTGTAAGGGATTCCCCCCAGATATGCCAGAAAAGCTGCTTCAAAGGCATTCTGGAAGAGAATGGCCAGATCGTATCTATTGTTCCGAATTAATTGGGCCGTCTGCATCAGCTCGCGAAAATAGGCAAGAAGGCCTTTTCCTTTTCTGTAGGAAAGGATCTCATCCACGGCAGGATGGTTTTTGAACAACGGTACAACCCATGGCCTTGCAAGAACAGTGATAGAACTTGAAGGGAAATTCTCTCTGACAACCTCAAGTGCGGGGACAGACATGACGGAATCACCCACCCAGTTAGTGGCGCGCACCAGTATACGCCTGACCCCTGATTTGTCAATTTTCATTCTGCTAACAACCTGTAACATGTTTCATATCATTTGTTGTGAGTGGCACACGATTTGAGATCTCAGGAGTCAGATATTACGCATCTCTTTAATGGGTGATATATCCCGACTCCCCGAAATAATCATTTGGAAGCGGGCAGTAGAACATGGTTTTCCAGCGTTTATGAAACCAGAACCAGTGATCCGGATATTGCCGTATGTATTTCTCAATAATGCCTGTAAAAATGGCGGTGTTTTCTTCGATATCTTTTGTTCTGTCACCGGTCTGTTTAATATCTACCTCCTTTTCAAATATAATCCGGTACCTTCCATCCGGCTGTCTTACGGAAAAAGCCGGAACTACGGGGGTGCCATTCCTGAGGGCAATGAGTGCGAGTCCCTTATTCACACAGGCCTGTCTGCCCAAAAAGTCAACAAAAACACCGGAATACCAATCCACATTCTGATCCAGCAGAATGCCGACAGCCCTGTTATCCCTCAGCGCTTTAACGATCTTTCTCATTCCCCTGTCCTTTGAGATAATCTCGGCACCGAATCTGGATCTCAGATCACTGATAACACGATCTGCCGGTGAAAAATCAATTGGTCGAGCAACGATCGCACCGTCCGCAGCAAAGCAAAGATTGATAACCACGGACATCAGTTCCCAATTGCCGAAATGAGCTGTCAGAATAAAGATTCCCTTACCCTTTTTCATCGCATTAAGGAGGTGCTCCTCGTCTTTGAGCACAACATATCTGTCCAGATTCTCGAGGTTCAATCTCAAAATATGGGGTATCTCAAACAGCATTTCGCCAAAATGCATGACAACATGTCTGTTGAGCCTTTTTAATTCATTGGCTTCCATGTAATCGCCAAAGGCAAATCGCAGGTTTTCCAAAGAAACCCTTGTTCGATTTATTGGTACTATTGCGAAAGCACTCCCCAACACCCTTCCCAAAAATTGTCCGGTTCGAAAAGGGATAAAGGACATGATACGAATAACCGCTAAAATAAGCCTGTATGTAAGTCTGTATAAATAGTTCCTATCGCTTGATGCCATCCCTTATCATCCTGAAAAAGCTGTCCCCATCAGAAAGCAATTCAAATTCAATGCACAAATATGCCATATCCTTGTAGGCGGGCGCAACAGAGGCCATTCTAACCCAATCCTTTTCGGTAGTAATGAGATAATGGGCCTCAAGTTTTTCTTTCATATGAATCAGGTTCCGGATCTCATTCTTCTTATACGTGTAATGATCTTTGAAACCCCTGAAATATACTATATCAGCCCCCATTTCAACCAGAGTCTGCTTGAATACATTTGGCCGCGCGATGCCGGCAAAGGCCACGATTTTCTTGCCGTCTAAAATCCCCGGCCCATGGATTTCATCCAAGAAAGGGAGTTCAACTTTCTTTGGCAGGTGATTCGCCTTAAGAAAAAGAGTTTCAATGGACTTGTTCATCAAATAATTTTTAACATTGTCCCCGGAACCCTGATCGCCGCATCGAGTTATAATACAGGCATCTGCTCTGGCCAGCTGTTCAACCGGTTCTCTTAAAGGTCCCCTTGGTAATAGATGACCGTTGCCGAATGGCCTTTCAGCATCAACCAGAACCAGATCAAGGTCACGCCTTAATTCCAGGTGCTGGAAACCATCATCGAGAATAAAAAAGTCGCATCCAAACTTCTCATAGGCAAACATGCCGGCAGCGTATCTTTTTTCTGATATGACAACAGGAACACCGGAAATCTTTTTGGCAAGAAGATAGGGTTCGTCCCCCGCACTTCTCGAATCAGCCTTGATGCGTTTACCGTCAGACACCTCCAGGAACTTCTTTTTGTAGCGTCCGCCATAACCTCTGGAAAGGAGCGCGACCCTGAATCCTTCTTTGAGTGCCCACTTTGCCAACATAATTGCCGCAGGCGTCTTTCCCGTTCCTCCAACTGTCAGGTTGCCTATGCTGACAACAAATCCCGGCAGGGATTGTCTTTTAAAAACCCCTGCACGGTATGCCTGTAGGCGAAGCCTAACACCAACTCCGTATATAGAAGACAATGCCGCCAGCAGAAAGGAAAAAATTCCTGATGATTCTTTTTGGTGAATCCGGGACCAATCAAGCCCAAAATTTCCCACTACCTTAGTCCCCCATATATTTTTGAAGCCCGACAGTCCCTCAGAGAAGACCCCATAACCCTTTACTTTTTTACTTTCTCTTTATTAACAGCTTCTCATGAGAAATCATCTTTTGAACGATGCTGAAGTATCAGCTTCAGGTTGCGATGTGGGACACGACACGTTTTAAAGCGCCCCGATTTTTTTCCACAAATTTTTTTGCGAGACCACCCATCTTTGAACGTAATTCCGCGTCTTCCAAAAGGACTCTCAGTGCTTCATAGAGTTCTTCTCCGTCCTGAACACGCAATCCACCCCCGGCTTCCGCGAGCGATTCCGACATAAGGACAAAATTGAATGTGTGGGGACCGAACAAAACAGGACAGCCAAAACTGGCCGGCTCCAGTACGTTATGCCCCCCTATAGGCACCAGGCTGCCCCCAACAAAACTCACCTGAGCCATACCATAAATGCGATCGAGTTCACCCAACGTGTTCAGAATATAAACATGATAGGTTTCGTTGTCTTTTAAATTTTCGGTCTTCAGGACCACGCGAAGACCCATGTTTTGGCCCAGTCTCAAAATTTCACCGGATCTTTCAATCCTTCTGGGAGCAATGATAAGGCGCAAAGTGGGAAATAATGAGCGAAGCCTTCCAAAGACACCCATGAGGATATTTTCTTCGCCCCGGTGGGTGCTCCCGGCGACCCATATCAGGTCTTCCTGCTGAAGCCCCAAGAGATCCGACCAGTTCCGTCTCTCTTCCTGTCCCATGGGCACCCAATCACGGTCATATTTGATATTACCGACTGTTCTGACCTTATTGGGATCTATTCCAACACTTAGAAGCCTTTCTCTGTCCAGATCCGATTGCATCAGGCATGAATCGAAAGGCTCGAACATTTTTCGAGCAAAAAAAGAGAATCTTCGATAGGATTTAAAAGTCCGGGGAGAAACGCGGCCATTGACCAATACACTCTTAACTCCTCTTTTGCTGAGGTAGTCTATCAATCCGGGCCACACATCAGTTTCCACAAGAACAAAAACAGAAGGTTTGATATAATGAACGATCCGACGAACACACCACCAAAAGTCAACTGGCATTGTGATTAATGCCCTGACCTTGGACTCCAATTCTACTAACGCAATTGACATACCCCTGGAAGTCGTGACCGTGAAAACAATATCCTTACCGGGGTAGTTTTGCTTAAGCGATTCTATCAACGGAAGCGCTGATATCACCTCGCCAACTGAAAGCGCATGTATCCATATATTACCACTCTCAAGAGAGATGCCGTGCAGGTTCAATGCCAGCCTTTTCCCAAATCTCCCTTTTTTATAAATTAGAAGGATCGGAATAAGAGGGATGAGAATCAGCGTCCAAATAAAATGGTATAGAAACATGAACATTACGCGCACTTAAACCCTGACAGGAAGTTCAATAATGAATTTGGTCCCCCTGGGCAAATTATCCTGGACCCTAACAAAACCGTTGTGATCAGTGATGATAGTATTCACTATAGCAAGGCCTAAGCCCGTGCCCTGTTTTTTTGTGGAGAAGTAAGGTTCAAACAACCTGGCCTTGTTCTCAGCAGATATGCCGCGCCCGTTATCCGAAACTTCTATCCTCACCATCTGAAATACCTCATCGTAACTGAGATCTATGTCTACTTTTCCCTCACCTTCAATCGCCTCAACAGCATTATCAAAAAGATTGATCATAACCCTTTTCATCTGCTCTTTGTCCAAATTAAATGCGGGGATTCCTTTTCTCTCATTAAAACAAAATTCAACGTCCTTATGTGCCTCTTTATAGAGGAAGAGGGCCTCCTTAATAATTTTATTTATATCCGAGGGCACCGGATTAATAGCCGGCATACGTGCAAAATTCGAAAATTCGTTTACCAGGCGTTTTAATTCCTCCACTTGCCTGATAATCATCTCTGTGCACTCTTGGAATACTTGAGTATCTTCTCCTTCGAGGCTTTTCCCGTATCTCTTTTTAAGTCGCTGGGCTGAGAGTTGGATCGGTGTCAGTGGGTTCTTGACTTCATGGGCTATTCGCCTCGCCACTTCGCGCCACGCGGCCATCCTCTGGGCCTTTTCGATCTCGCTCAAGTCCTCGAAAACAGCAACAAGACCGAGGTAATTTCCCCTGTCATCCCGAAGGACATTAAGAGATACTAGTAAAGTCAATCTCTTTTCCCTAACGGACAAATTTATTTGTCTGTTTAGGGAACCTTTCCTATACAGTCCGGGGTCCTCAATAAATTCGTCGATTATCTTTATATAGTCCTCGGGAATGATTTCTTTGTAGTTTTTTCCAATGATCATGTCCGCTTTAATATCCAGCATTCTCTCCGCTGACTTGTTTATGGTGAGAATCATACCGTCCGTATCGGCTGACACCACGCCCGCGGCCACATTAGCGAGAACAATTTCCATGTATAAACGTCTCTGTTCCAGCTCAATATTGCTTTTTACCAGTTCTAAGTTTGCCTCTTCCAGCTTGTTCTTGCCGGTTTTCAGGTCTATGGTCATCCTGTTGAATGAATTTATGAGCCCCCCTATTTCATCCTTTGCCTCAAGGTCAATAAAAAAATCATAATCACCTGAAGCAATCCGATTTGTTCCCTCGGCCAGTTCCTTAATAGGAATGGTAATCTCCCTCGAAAGATAAAAACCGAACCATACGGATGAAAAAATAATGAGAAGGGTAACTATTGAGAGCGTGATCAGATGGCTTAATTTTATCGGCTTTTTGAGCATCTTTAGCTGTTTGTATTCCTGAATGCCATTCGATATAGCCTTTAATCTGTTGACATAACTGCCCGGGACAAATTTTGACATAACGATAAGACCGTCAACATCCTTTGATTCCGTCCTCGAAAAAATCGGAATAATGCCGCTGATCAAGTCTCCATGGGGGAAGGACTGAATATTCTGGCTATCTGTCCCTCTCTCAAGGCTTCTTCTCAATATATCGACGTCGATTCCTTTAAAAGAGCTCAAATCAATTCTACGATCTATTGATACCGTTCTCGGTTCCAGCTTCTCTGAAAAAACCTCTAAAAAGGCCAGGTCGTATTCCCTTCTCTTTTCATCAATAAATTTTTCAAGCCGCTCTTTGCTGTCCGGGAGCATAAAACCTTGATAGCTGATGACGCGACTCAGGTTATTTCCGAAGAAAAAAATTTCGTCCGCAGCTCGTACATAATGATCCCGACCCACTTCCAGAGAATCTTCCAAAGATTGCTCAATCTGGAGTTGAAACCAGTATTCAATGGACAAAGAAATGAATTGCATAGAAACAAAGAAAAGAATAATCGTAGGTAATAGGGACAGGGTCACAAAAGCCATGACAAGCTTTGTCCTGAGCTTCGCACCCATGATATTCTTTCTTCTTTCAAATAAAAGCTTTACCAGATTTCTCACGGTGAGAAAGATAAGGAGAAGTAGCAGTATGATGTTGACGTTGATGACGATAAAGACAAGAATACTGCTGGAAAATGGAAGACCTGGAGCCACATCAAAGACTCGTCGCCCCAGAAAGGTCAAAAAAACAATCACCACAAACAGGGAGATAATCAAGTATCGTTCCCTGCGGCGCCTTCTGAGATCCAGTCTTTTTGCCTCTAAATAATCCGCCATAATAGAAAAACCTTAGTATTTAAATTCCATCGTGTACCAGTCGGTCTTAAAATCCCATAAGGACAGAAAGAAAAAAACGTAATGCAGATGAAGAGGCAGCCTTATCTTGTCGAGTTCGGCCATCATGCTGACTTTATACCGGCTACCTTTACGAAGCTTATTAAGTTCACAGACTTTGAGTCCCACTATTTCAGACATGAGGGCTTTTGCTTCATCGAAATCCATCACAGAAATAACCTTGTTATCCCTTTCCGAAAGCCTTACATGGTAGACCCTTTTTAGATTATCGTACTGTATTTCATGTTTCACTTTAAAATCAGCTATCTCATTGTCCAACCACAGGCCCCTGACCTTGTTTAGCGTGATAAAAAAAGTGAATGTAGTCTTGAATCCGTTGTTAATGGCCCTGATCATATCTTCAGTAAAACAATCCGTAACACTGAAATAAACCAACAGATGCTCCATGGTATTTGTTACCATAATATCCTTTAAACTTGCCTCCTCAGCCCGTGCCGTGAACGACAGCACCAAAACTGACAAAAGGACTATTGCTGCAACCGTCCTTGATCTTCTGAATATAATTGACAGGATATTCATCTATTCTCTACCAACTCAACCCTAATCCACCTATGTGACACATAGCTATTCGAAGTCCCTTTCGGCAAGCAAAAGGGAACTAAACCGCAATTTATTTTATATAAAATACCAGAAATTTTGAGGGGATATAATACGTGAGAGTCCTTCCAAATGCAAGTCATATTGACTGGATTGCACCGCTCAACTTATCCATGGGACGTGTTTTATCAAGAGATTTTAGGGTTAAGTTTCCTTTTCCTACTTCATACAATAAAAAAAGGGGCCTCTCTGGTGAGATGCCCCTTTTATGATTAAAAAAATAAAATATTTCGTTTATTTCAATACCAACCGCTATCTGGCGCTAAGCTGCAAAAGGTTCAGGAATACCAAAAGCCGGTATCTTTACGCTGTTATTATGACATTCCTCCGCCGTTTCAAACGTTATAGACTTCCAATGCCTTCGCGATCTTATGAGTCTTTTCAGCATTTCCTGATTCAGAAAATGTCCGGATTTCTTTACTATAAAATGTCCAATGACAGGGGCACCAATGACAGAAAGATCCCCAATAAAATCAAGAATTTTATGCCTTACAAATTCATCCTTGAACCTCAGTCCGTCTTCATTAATAATCCTGAAATCGTCGATGACAATTGCATTGTCAAGAGATCCACCCTTTGCCAGCCCGTTTTCCTTGAGCGTCTGGACATCTTTCAAAAATCCGAAAGTGCGAGCCCTGCTGATTTCCCGTACAAAGTCTCTCCCCGAAAAACTCAGTTCGTATTCTTGATTTCTCAGAAGTGGATGCTGAAAATCTATTGTGTAGGTTATCTTCAATTCATTTTTAGGGTATACATGAATAGACCTGCTCCCATCCACTACCTTAAGGGGCTTCTTAATAACAATAAATCTTTTGGGAGTTCTTTGTTCTTTAATACCTGAGCTTTTTAAAAGGAATACGAACGGCGCCGAACTGCCATCCATGATTGGGACCTCAGGACCATTAAGTTCAACCACGGCATTGTCTATGCCTAAACCGTAAAATGCCGCCATCAAATGCTCAATGGTCGCAACTTTGCACCCGTTGGAGCTTATGCTCGTGGCCAGTGTCGTGTCGAATACATTATCGAAGCATACTTTGACCATTGGGTGCCTGTCGTGATCGACCCGGATAAATCTTATCCCCGTATCACACGGGGCTGGTTTGATGTTTATCCTGACCTTTTTTCCTGTGTGAAGTCCAATACCCGTACACCCAACTTCGTTTACCAGTGTCCGTTGTCTATAGTTCAAAACTCTCTCCTCAACCACCTCACAGAATTTTATTTAATCAATCCTTAATGTTTGCAATTTATATGCCAAATAAAAACTTTTACTCAAAATTAAAGCATCCATCTCAAGCTATTGATATTAATTGTTAATTCGTGGATAATTTGCGGTATAATTTCAATAAATATTGCATTATCAAAAAATTGTGTTAAAAACGACACGCCATCCATGTGCAAAAAAAACACTTCCCAACGACAGGGCTACGTGTTCCGCTTAAAAATTTGAGGGTCGCGCATGCCCTTTTTGTCAACAAGGCCCTATTTCCCGATTCACACCCCTTGAAAAATAACTGCTTATATAATATTGATGGATTTGTAAAAAGTCAGTCAATTGTTCGAGGGCGGATAGTCTCCGGCTTGGGGTAAGGGTAGGAACAGAAACTGAAACAGACCGGCAACCATCATGGCTTCAGTCGTAAAAAATTCCATTCAATCTCTTCTCATATTAATTTTGGCCGCCGGTTTTTTTGGCTGCTATCCGGCCGTCCTAAAAAAGCCCCAAATACCGGAAGAGGCCCTCAAAAAAATCCTCTTTTTTTATCCGCTTTTCGAGGATGATTTGCATTATGAGTCCCTCGCCCTCGCCTTAAAAAGAAATCTCGAGTACCTGGATCGGCTTGATCCCGGGAAAATATTCCAATACGGGCCTCACAGAATTACCTGCCGACAAGTCCAAAACAGCCAATTGGCCTTTTTAAAGCTGATAGAAAAAAATCCCACACCAGACCATTTAGACAAAGAAATCAGGAAACAATTCCACGTTTACCGCGTTGCCGGCCCCCTCAACGATGGTAAGATACTTTTTACAGGCTATTTTGAACCTATATACGAAGGGAGTACATTTCCAGACAACACCTTTAAATACCCTCTCTACCGAAAGCCAGCCAATTTATTGCAGATCGACCTGTCTCTTTTTAATAAAAAATTCAAAGGAGAAAAAATTGTTGCAAGAATCGATGGAAAAAAAGTTCTGCCCTATTATTCCAGATACCGTATAGAGGTTGAAAAGGTGCTGAAAGGTCAGGGACTGGAAATCGTCTGGCTGAAAGACCCATTAGATGTCGCCTTCCTGCACATACAAGGTTCAGGACGTTTGAGACTTCCTGACGGCAAGACCCTGTCCGTCGGCTATGAGGCATCCAATGGAAGACCTTATCGCAGTATTGGGAGGTACCTGCTGGACAAAGGACTTATGAAAAGGGAGCAGATGTCCATGCAAGGGATCCGCAGGTATCTTTCCAATCACCGTGAAATCATAAATGAGGTCCTCAATCATAATCCTTCCTATGTTTTTTTTAGGACCCTCGAAAACGGTCCATTGGGCAATATCGGTGTTCCTCTCACTCCCGGAAGGTCTCTGGCCCTTGATGCGAGGCTTTATCCAAAGGGCGCTCTGGCCTATATTTTCTGTCAGAAGCCGGTTTTAAATGACAGAGGAGAAATCACAGGATGGAAAAAATTTTCCCGTTTTGTGATCAACCAGGATACCGGAGGGGCCATCAAAGGGACGAAAAGGGCGGATCTGTTTTGGGGAAGCGGGCCTTATGCCGAACTCGCGGCGGGACACATGCAACACGAGGGCGATCTTTACATCCTCGTCAAGAAACCCTGAATCGATCCCTCGGCCGCTTTTCCTTCGATTCTTCTAACACATATGACTTGGGAAAAATACCTGGATGCAAGGTACACGAAATCCCGAGGAGTGAGGCGACCTTGGCAGGGTCGCCGCAACGACGAGCGGATGAGTGTAACACCGCAGACGGGTATTTTTCACGGGACTTATATGGAGAACTTTGACAGATCCGCCACGGACCTGAAAAGACCCGAAAGCCTCTGAAGGAGCCCCACCCTGCTCCGGCGAAGGGGCTCGTTGTCCTTGACCATGATCTCCACCCCTTCAAAAAAGGCGTCCACCGGCTCTCGAAGCCGCGCCATAACGTTCAGGGCCCCCTTATAATCACCCTTTTCAACGTATGCGGCCACCTCCGCCCTGAGCGCGTGGTATGCCTGTAAGAGCCCTGTCTCACAGTCCTCGGATAGCAGATTCTCATCCACCTCAAAGGATTCCGGCTGTTTTTTCAGAATGTTGCCCACCCTCTTGAAGGTCTGAATAAGGGCCTGAAACTCTTCGGATTCCGAAGCGAACTGTCTGAGTTGCTCTATTCTCTCGGGGAGATCGGTCAACCTGTCGAACTGAACCGATATCACCGCTTCAATAAGATCCGAATCAAACCCCTTTCGAAGCATACGCTGCCTGTAACGCTCCCTGAAAAATTCCATGACCTTGCCAAAAATCGAGTCTCTGTCTATCTCGATGTCATCCGCAAGCACGGAAAGCCCTTTTCGCACAAAATCCTGAAGGGGCAGTTCCCAGCCCCGGTTTTCCCAAATGCGGATCAGGGCCAGAGCGTGCCTTCGAAGCGCAAAGGGGTCGGCGCTGCCCGAAGGCTCCATACCTACGGCAAAACAACCCACGATGGTGTCCATACGGTCCGCGCACCCCACAACGGCCCCCAGCGTGGTGGTGGGCAATTGTCCACCTGAGCGGGCCGGCAGATAATGTTCATGTATGGCCAGACAAACCTCCTCCGCATAGCCTTCGAGGGTTGCGTATTCCTTTCCCATCACTCCCTGGAGACTGGGAAACTCTCCCACCATCTGGGTCACCAGGTCGCACTTGCAAAGGGCTGCCGTGGTTTTCACTTCATCGGTCCTGCCCGGCAGGACCTTCTCTGCAAGATATTCGGCGAGTTTGGTGAAGCGCCCGACTTTGGCATGTGAGGTTCCCAGATCCGCTTGGTAGATCACGCCCTTGAGATCTTCAAGGCGGTCCATGAGCGGCCGTTTCCTGTCCTCCTTGAAGAAAAAATCCGCGTCCGAGAGCCTGGCCCGAAGGACCCGCTCATGGCCCCGGGACACCACCGACTCGTCTCCTGCCACAGTGTTGTTGATAGCCACGAAATGGGGCATCAGGCGGCCCTCGTCATCAAGCACGGCAAAGTATTTCTGGTGTTCCCTCATGGCGGTTATGAGAACCGGGTCTGGAATGTCCAGAAACCTGCTTTCAAAGGCGCCGCAAACTGCAGAAGGGTATTCCACCAGGTTTGCATTGATAGCCACAAGTTCAGGGTCTTCGGTCGGTTTTCCGCCCACTGTCTTTGCAGCCTCTCTCGCAATCTTTTCAACGGTCCTCTCCCTCTCCGCCTGGTCAACAACCACGAATCCTTCCCGCATGTGCGCCATGTATTGATCCCAGCCGGATACGGGCTTCTCCTCAGGGGCCATGAATCTATGGCCTCTGGTTGTATTGCCGCTCTTTACACCCGCGATCTCAAAGGGTATGATTTCGCCCCCCAGCAGGGCCAGCACCCAGTGAACGGGCCGGACAAAGGGAAAGCCCACATCCCCCCAGCGCATGGACTTGGGCCATGGGATCTGAGGGATCAGTCCGGGCAGGATCTTTGCAAGGATCTCGCCAGCAGCCCTTCCGGGAATCTGCTTCTTTATAAAGAGGTATTCCCCCTTCGGGGTCTCGATGGTGCCCAGTTCTTCGACGGAGACCCCCTGTTTCTGGGCAAAACCCAGAGCCGCTTTGGTCGCTCTGCCTTCCTGGTCAAATGCGACCTTGCTTGGCGGCCCGGTGAGTTCCTGGAGGAGATCTTCCTGTTTCTCGGCTACTCCCTTCACCACAAGGACAAGACGCCTAGGCGTCCCGTAGGTCTCAAAGCCGCCGGTTACCTGAATCCGATTCTCCTGAAGCGCCTTTTCCGCCAGTCTTCCCATCTCCGCAATTGCGGGTTTCAGGTATCCCGCGGGAATCTCCTCGGTCCCTATCTCAAAAAGCAGTTCCTGTCCCATAACCTTCATTCCCTCTATCATTTTTTCAGGAGCGGGTATCCCATCTCCTCCCGCTGGCCAATGTAATTCCTCGAGGTCAGACGTGCCAGGTTGCGTATGCGGTCTATGTAGTGGGTCCTTTCCGTGACGCTGATGGCGCCCCTCGCGTCCAGGACATTGAAAACATGGGAGCACTTGAGACAGTAGTCGTAGGCGGGCAGGACCAGTTCCTTTTCGCTCTGCCTGATGGATTCCGCCTCGTACATGTCGAACATCTTGACGAGCATGTCCACGTCGGCGGTCTCGAAATTGTAGACCGAAAGCTCCCACTCCCCCTTTTTGTGGACATCACCGTAGGTTATCCTGTCATTCCACATGAGGTCGTACACATTCTCCTTTTCCTGGAGATACATAGCAATCCGTTCGAGCCCATAGGTGAGCTCCACGGAAATGGGATCCAGCCTGACACTGCCGGCGAGCTGAAAATAGGTGAACTGGGTGATCTCCATGCCGTCCAGCCAGACCTCCCATCCCAGGCCCGAGGCCCCCAGGGTGGGGGATTCCCAATCGTCCTCGACAAAGCGGATATCATGATCCAGAGGATCAATCCCGAGCGCTTTCAGGCTGCTAAGATATATGTCCTGAATGTCGGCAGGAGAAGGCTTGATAATGACCTGGTACTGATAATAATGGCCCAGACGATTTGGATTTTCTCCGTATCTTCCATCCGTAGGTCTCCTGGAAGGTTCCACATAGGCTACCGCCCACGGTTCCGGGCCTAGCACCCTTAAAAGGGTCGCTGGATTAAACGTCCCGGCCCCAACCTCAAGATCATATGGCTGCTGAATCACACATCCGTAATCGGCCCAATATTTTTCAAGGGTCATAATCAGGTCTTGAAATGTCATAGGTCCCTCCCGGACCAGTTTTCAAATTCGTTTAAAGAAACCTTGCCCTGATTGGCTATTATAGTCAGGAGATGGCAAGTTATCACCCGAATAGGCCAGTGTCAAGTTGCATACAATCCCATAACAAACATCCTAAGTTTACATCTATAACATTCATGTGTTAAAATTTTTTATTTTCGAATTTGACAAAAAAAAGAACATTGAAAACGAGAAATTTCATGGTCAAATCAATTGATTACCGTCTTGCCAGGGAAAAAATGGTCAAAAACCAGCTCATGCCGCGCGGGATCAAGGACGCGGGCGTGCTGGAAGTAATGGGAAAAATCCCCAGAGACCGTTTTGTGGAAGAAGCCCTCGTTGGAGAGGCATATAATGACCACCCCTTACCCATCGGTCACAGGCAGACTATATCCCAGCCGTACATAGTCGCCCTTATGACCGAGGCATTAGAGCTTACAGGAGAAGAAAACACCCTTGAAATCGGTACAGGCAGCGGCTATCAGACGGCTATTCTGGCCGATTTATCAAAAAAAGTGTACACGATTGAAAGGATCAGGCCGTTGCTGGTCAAGGCAAGAAACACCCTGGCGGAACTGGGATACAACAATGTCCTTTTCAAGGCCTTTGACGGCACGCTCGGCTGGAAGGAATACGAGCCATATGACGCCATCATGGTAACGGCGGGTGCCCCAAAAATTCCGCAACCGCTTCTCGATCAGCTCGCGGAAGACGGGAGGCTCGTCATTCCCGTCGGGAACAAATTCAGCCAGGAATTGATTAAGGTAACCAGAAAAAAGGGAAATTACCTCCAGGAAAACCTGGGGGGCTGCCGCTTTGTGGATTTAGTCGGTGTTCACGGCTGGAAGGATTAGGGCTGGATCCAAAAAAGCACTTCATCAAATTCAATCCCACCATAATATTTTTTCATAAAAAATCCAGGCAGCTTATCCATGTCCTTAAAACCTCCTGACTTAAAGGTAAGCCTGCTCTATAGATGTAACCGTTTTTTTCCATACGTGAAAGGGCGCCAAGCAATGCTCCGGCAGTTGCCTCCCCGGACATCTACTGTTCCAAAAACCCCAGAATAGCCTTATCTCTTATCTTATCAGGTTGAAAAACGATAGAATAATGATTGGTTCCTTGCAGATTTAAACATCTTGCATCAGGTATTTCCCTTAGCATCCTCTTTATCGCCTCTTCGTGAAGCAAGATGTCATCCAGGCTCTGCATGCCTTCCGTGGCCCTAAGAATGAGCACCGGGCATTCAACTTTTGGATAAAATTCTGTGACATCAAACTTGGCAAGGTTCTCTGCCTCTTCCTTGATATGCTCAGGCCTTACTCGCGAGCGAACGCCTTCCACATCTTCCAGTTCATAGAGGTAATAGGCCTCCAAAGCCTGATTCCACGGCTGAAGGAGGGGATTTTTCTTCATTAAATCCAGATAAGCTTCGCGTGAAGGGAACACCTTTCCCAGTCTGTCTAATGTGGGTTGTATCCCTGCGAAGACCTTCTTTGTCTGCTCCTCTGACAGCTTGCCGCCCCCGTCCACCAGGATGAGCCAGTCCACCCTGTCCGGATACCGGGCGGCAAGAGCCAATCCAATAAGCGCCCCCAGCGAATGACCAAGAACAACAGCCCTTTCTATACGCTGGTCCTTCAGGAGGGCGCTGATATCCCTGCAATGATGCATGATGGAATACCCTGAAAGAGACCATTCATTATTATATCCGTGCGGGCAGCCTTCGAAAACCCCGGAAAACAAGTAAAAACATAGCAGATTATAACGAAAGCTATGTGGGCCAGATCCGTATTATCAAAGGACTCCAAGACAACTATTTCCTACCACTCTCCGTAATAAAAAAAATCATTAAACAACACAAAAAACAATCCCTTTCAGAGCAGTCTGGCTTTTGCTGCTCCCGATGTCCTGTTTGATTTCTTTGAAACCGGATTCAA
>CAZIXY010000032.1:0-17689 GCA_964543315.1 uncultured Desulfobacteraceae bacterium
ATAAGGGCTGGTAAAAAAAGATACATGAGAATTACTTTGGGATAATCTGCCGGGGGAATTAAACAATGCTGTTTCTCCGTTCTCCCTCTTCCAATCTGAACCAAAAGGGCCCAGCGTGCTCATACAGCCCTTTGGTGGAAATTCCGTTTCTGAACAAACGACCTTTATATATTTGAATACATGAAAAAAGACGAAAAAAAGCCATCCCTTCAAAATAACAATGCCTCAAACCTGAAAAGCCTCTTCCCCGCGGTGCAGAGAGAGGGAAAGGCAGTCGTCCCATATGATCCACTCCAGGCATACCTCCTTGAGATAAAAAGATTCAGTCTCTTGACCAGGGAAGAGGAAAAAGAATTAGCCATAAGGGTTATAGAAAAAAAAGATGAAAGGGCTGCCCATAGACTGATAACATCCAACCTTCGCTTGGTGGTAAAAATCGCAATGGACTTTCATCGATACTGGACCAAAAACCTTTTGGATCTTATCCAAGAAGGCAATTTGGGCCTAATACAGGCTGTGAGAAAATTCGATCCTTATCGCGGAATAAAATTCTCGTATTATGCATCATTCTGGATTAAGGCCTATATGCTTAAGTTCATAATGGACAACTGGAAACTGGTCAAAATCGGGACGACTCAAAGCCAACGCAAACTATTCTTTAATCTGGCTAAAGAGCGGGATAAGCTGATAGCACAGGGATTCGCTCCTGAACCCAGACTTCTTGCCGAACGGCTTGATGTCAGGGAGGAAGAGGTTGTGGAAATGAGCCAGCGCCTGGGTGGATGGGAGGTCTCGCTTAGTTCACCAATAGGGGATGATTCAAGGGAATCTTTTGGAGATCTTCTTCCAGATTCGGAAAAAGGTGTCGAAGAACAACTATCTGAGGATGAAAGCCAGAAACTCCTTGCAAGGAAAATCAAGGAATTCCGTAAGACTCTTTCAGGAAAAGAAGCTGACATCTTTGATAGCCGGATCATCGCAGAAAAACCATTAACACTCCGAGAGCTTGGAGACAAATACCATATATCACGGGAGAGGGTTCGCCAAATCCAGGAGAAAATTATAAAAAAAATAAAAAAATGGCTTAAAGATGAGATTGAAAATTTTGAAGAAGAGTATTACGACTTCTTAAAATGAAAATTTCGCTCAATCCACAGATCCTCTTCTCCAGGGATACGGTCGAACCACCTCTTGTCTTAAAAAAAGAAACGATATGAAACACACGACACGCAAAATAAAACACACGATTTTTAAGATTTCAAGCTCACACTGGTATTCAAGGGCTGCCTGTGTTCTTGTCCTTCTCCTGTACACCAGCCTCTTCACCTCGTGTGCAGAGCTCATTCCCGCGTTTCAACCATACTTGTCTGTTGCGGTTCAACCCGAAAAAGAGGCACCCCCGAAAGAGTTGGATAATATTTATGAGGCCTATACATACTTCACTCTTGCATCGATAGCCACAAGCCAAGGTCATTATGAAGAAGCCCAAAAGTACCTCATAAAGGCCATTGGAAAAGATCCGGATTCCCTCTACCTTATCAGAAAAATGGCCCTATTATTGAAAGAACAAAAAAAATACCAGGAATCTCTGGATTATGCCCAAAGAGCTATTGCACTTGATCCCGGAAACATTAGAAACCTGATACTTCTTGCGGACATCTACACTCTTACGGATAAAGAGGATCTTGCCATTGCCCAATATGACAAAATTCTGGCCCTTTATCCCGAAAACCAGCGTGTGCGGCTGCTTCTTACTACCATTCTGATCAGAAAACAACATTTCCAAAAGGCGCTCACGCATCTCCAAATACTGACGGATCAGAGACCCGATCTGATAATAGCTCATTACTACCGGGGGAGAATTAACTTGGAGATAGATCGTTACCGTGATGCGGAGAAAGCCTTTCTGGAAGCCCTAAAACTAAATGAAAGCCTGGAACCGGCTCTCTTTGATCTGGGAACGCTTTATCAGATGACCGACAGGGGCGCTGATGCCATTGAAGTTTATGAAAGATTGGTCAAGTTTTATCCGGACAATATCCCCGTCAGGGAAAGACTTGTTAGCCTGTACTTCAAATTAAATCTCAAGGAGAAAGCCGCACAGCAAATAGAACAGATAAAAAAACATACAAAACCGGGCGAACCAGCGAGACAGCGACTGGGCCTTATATACCTCCAGCATGGGAAGATAGACGAATCCATTGAGGAATTAAACCTTATAGTCTCGGCCTGGCCTCATGATAACAAATCCAGATATTTTCTAGCTACAGCCTATGACGAAAAAGGCGATAGTGAAAAGGCCCTGAAACACTTCAGGCTCATCAATCCCAAATCCAGATATTTTATAAATGCGCAATTGCAAATCGCCTACATACTCAATACCCAGGAAAAATATGACGAGTCTATAGAGGTCCTTGAAAATGCCATAAGTGTGGACGATAAGAAAGCCGAACTCTATCTGATGCTGGCAACTGTTCATGAAACCAAAGAGGATTATCTGAAGGCCCTGGAGGTTCTTAGAGAAGGGCTGGGGCGGGAACCACAAAATGTCAACCTTATTTTTCGCCTTGGTGTTATTCTGGACAAAAATGGTGACAAAAAGTCATGTATTGAGCAGATGAAAAATATCCTCAAAATAAACCCGGATCATGCCGAAGCCTTAAATTACATCGGGTATACATACGCTGAACAAGGGATTAACCTTGACGAAGCCATGGCCTTTATAAAAAAGGCCGCGGTACTGAAGCCTGATAGTGGCTATATATTAGATAGCCTTGGTTGGGTCTACTTCCAGAAAGGCCTCTATGATGAGGCAATACGTTACCTTGAGAAAGCGGCAAAGCTGACATCTAACGATCCTACTATCAACGAACATCTTGGGGATGCTTACAGCAGAAAATACAAGTACAAAAAGGCCATCCATTATTACAAAAAGGCCATATCCTTAGAACATCCAGACAAGGAAAAATTGAAAAAGAAAATAACCGAAGTGGAAAGGCTCTTAAAACAGGAACAATAAAGAAGCCACTCCCAAAGGAAGTGGCTTTTATGAACCCCTAAAGGGGGCTATAATCAAAGATAATCTTTTAAGTGCAAAGTGACTAAAGTGATATAAAGTGAATAAAATTAAGGAATTCTTTAGCATTCTGAACACGCCCATAGGGTATGGCTTTCATAGTCTTGGGACCGGGAGATCCAATATCCGAACTTTAATAATAATAGCGTGCCTTATCTTCTTTACGGGCTGTGCCGGTATCCCGATACAATTTCCCCCCCCTCCCTTCAGCCTTCAAAAAATCGACCAAATCCTTTCCGAAATCAGGGAACAGGGAAATAAAGCTGATACCTCTTTTTCCACCGGCAAATTAATAATCAAGGGCGGAGCCCCAGAGTCCGAGTCAGATATTCTCATTGTCGGGTCTCAAGCTCCCTTCAGGGTCAAAATCGAAGTCACCCATACCTGGGGCAGACCCATCCTTCACATCCTGGCTAACGAAACCAAACTCCATATCCTTTCTTTTCCTGAAAAACGTTATTATCACGGCTTATTGGACAATTCAGCCCCCTCAAGGCTTTTTCCACAAAGACTGGAGCCCGACCAGTTATGGTCGCTTGTACGGGGTTTTCCGATTCTCCGCAAAAACGCCAAAGCCGTTTCTCTGAAAGGAAATCAGATAACAATGCTGGGCCAGGAAGGAGAAACTGTTCAGGTCATTGATTTCATTCCGAAAACTAACCTGCCCAATGCGGTTTCTTTTCCTGACCGAAATATAAAAATATACTTTTCAAATTACAAAAAAGAAAACGATATTTGTTACGCCCGACAAATTAGAGTGAATGACCCCGGGTCTGAAAGCGATCTGTCCATTAACCTTAAAAAGACTGTCTTCAATAAACCCATTCCAGAGGCCATATTCAGCATTACAAAACCGACTGATTTTAAAACTCTTCCATTAAAATAGACGGATTTCAAGATTGATATCGGGCTGGCTTTGATCTTGACATAAAAAAGCTTTTTGCATATTTCTATTTGTTAATAATTAATAATTATTTCTATCAGTTATTAAGCATTGAGCTATTCTTATACCCCGAGATCCCCGAAATATGAAGACATCATTAATTGTAACCACATACAACCGCCCCTATTCTCTAGGCAGGATACTGGAGGCCTTAGAAAACCAGACCCGCTTACCTGACGAGCTTATCATAGCAGATGACGGTTCAGGGCCTGAAACTTCTGAGAAAATCGCAGCTTTTTCATCTGATCCTCCTTACAGGATGATTCACGTTTGGCAGGAAGACCTCGGTTTCAGGGCGGCACGTATAAGAAACAAGGCCATTAGAAAATCAACAGGTGAATACATTATCCTCCTTGATGGAGATTGTGTTCCTCATCGAAGTTTTGTCGAAGACCATCTCTTCCTGGCTGAGGACGGTTTCTTCATTCAAGGGAAAAGGGTGCTGGTAAATAAAAGGCTTTCTCCTGAATTTTCTCATAAGGACGCGAACTCCATGTTGAAACTTTTCAGGTTTTTATTATCAGGAGACATTTCCAATGCACATCATCTTGTTAGGCTTCCCATATTTCCATCCTTTTCCTCGAAGCGGTTGAGTGGGATAAAGAGCTGCAACATGGGTTTTTTCAAAAAAGATATCGTGGCGGTTAATGGGTTTAATCAGGATTTCGAGGGGTGGGGCAGGGAGGACTCCGAACTCGCTGTCAGGCTGTACCATTATGGCCTGAAAAGAAAGGAGCATCTTTTCCTGGCCATATGTTTCCATCTATGGCATGAGGAACATGACAGGGAAAAACTCAACACGAACGATCAACTTCTAACAAGAACAATACAATCCAAGGAGCATTTTTGTTCCAATGGCCTGGTACAAAAAAACGGGAATCAGTTCCAATGACCTGCTTTTCTATCTATTCGTAGGTGTCTTCTTCAGCCTGCCAATCGGAACCTCTCCGCCAATTATATGCGGTGTGTTGGCCTCTGCAATTTGGGTTTTTTCGGGCAAGGCAATTAAAACGACGGGCACCTGCCTGAAACGAAGCTGGTTTTGGCCGGTTATACTTCTTATTTTTCTGCCCTGGATAGGTCTTCTGTACACGCCTGACCTGACTGGTCTCGGCATCAAATTTGCCAAGAAAACACACTACTGGATTTACTGCATGGCGGTGGCCTCTATCTCCTTGGCAATTCATTCTCCTCAAAAATTGATAAAGGCGTTTCTTTTCGGGCTTGCAGTTAATTCACTCGTCGCCATTTTTCAATTGGTAGGATTCGTGCCCCCTATAGATACTTACGGCAACAACCAGTATCTCGGATTCGGCCTTGGATACAGCACCCAGTCAGCCTTCCTTATAGTTGGGATACTCACGGCCTCGTATTATTTCAAGGTATCAAGGGAAAAAAAGACACGTATCTTCTTTTTCATACTCATGGCGGGATATATCTTTCATCTGGTTATTCTGCTTGGCAGGGTTGGTTTTTTTACGTTTGCGATCCTATCCCCTTTTATTGTCCGCAATCTCTTTAAGGAATTTAACGCCTTCAAGATTTCATTAGTCTGCATATTGCTTTTAGGAATGACCTTTTTGTCCCCTATTGTCAGACAGAGGGTCTCATTTTCAATCGACCAGCTCAAACATCATCTGACTGCAGATCCTGACCATGCCTGGGGCAAAGAATACACAAAACATCAGGACAGGTTCTATATGTGGTACGGCGCTGTAAATATTTTTTTAGAGAATCCCATTATCGGGGTTGGAACAGGGGGGTATGCAACGGCTCTAAAAAAAAGGGGAAAGCCGGAATGGCCTTTCATTGCCCATCCCCATAACAATTTTTTGCACATGGCAGTCAGCTATGGTGTCATCGGTCTTTTGGCCCTCTCATGGTTTTTCTGGGAAATCATCAGGAATGCTTGGAGTGAAAGACATACGCCGTTAGGCTATTTCATTCTATCAACCGCCCTCGTTATTCTTGTTAGTGGATTAGTGGACACACATATATTGGATTCCGGTCCCGCATTTCTACTCGCTGTCGCGACCGGCCTTCAGAACGGATTGGCCAAATATGCCGAAAGATAATGGTTCCCGGAAAAATATCACATGTGGTCAATTCTCGGGCGACATTGAGAATGTGTCCTGCCCTATCTGCGATCATCCTCCGGAGCCGAAACTAATCTTCAGATCATCCAACGGAATCTCATTTTGGCTGTGCCCCGAATGCACGACAATGTACGCCTCTCCGCGCTTTACAGAAAAATCTCTTTCCCAGATATATGAAAGCGATGCTTTCCTGGACTCATCCTTTTATGACAATTGGTCTTACGAAAAGTGGAAGAGGGAAAACAAAGGCAGATCCTACATTTCCCAACAACTTAAGATCAGACTCATAAAACGTTTTTTAAAAAAAACGGACAGGATTCTTGATGTGGGCTGCGGAACCGGCCTTTTCTGCCTCGAAGCTTCCAGGCAGGGGCTGAACGTGGAGGGAATCGATCCGAGCGAAATGCTTATCAATATAGGGCGAAAGACTTTTGGGATACCGCTTCATCATGGACTGATTGAAGATTTCAATCCCGGGTACAAATATAAGGGGATTGTTGTTTGGGCCGTTCTGGAACATGTTTATGATCTGGTTAATCTGGTGAAAAGTTGCGGTTACCTGCTCGAAGAAGACGGGTACCTTTTTATTGATGTTCCTCATTACCGAGGCATATCCAATCGCTTCAAGACCTTTATGTGTCGCATAGGAATTAAAAAAGACGACTTTAAACACTTCGGATTTCCATGGCACATATACTCTTTCAGCAAAAAAAGCCTTTCATCTCTTATGAGTGCCTGCGGATTCGAACCCATCCTCTTTGAATTCTGGTCACATCTTTTAAAAAACGGCACAAAGGGTTTTTTTGCAGACACAATGATTGCCTTAACACAAAAATTCGCGCTTTCAGACTATATCACTCTTGTGGCACAGAAAAAGACATGATCTGGTTTCCCAACCCTACGAGTTGAATTATCCCCCGCCATTTGATATGTTTCAAATGCGCCTGGCGTAATGTTTTTGCCCGAAAATAAATAGATCAATTTATTATGTCCGACACCGACCAACGTTATGTTGATGCATGCCCTATTGGATGTGAGTCCGGCTTTCACAATACTGATATTGTGTTCCCTGAAGGTCCGCTAAGAAGATGCAATAACTGCGGACAACTTGTGAGCCAGTGTAGTGAACAACTCTATTGGAACTCCATGAAAGAATTTGATGACCCTAAAGGAACACTGCCCACAGGGAAAGCTGCTTACCGCCTCACGCGGCACACAAAACGGATTTTAGACGAGATCGAGCTTTTTTCAGGAAAGAAAAAAAGCGGTCTCCATTTACTCGACGTCGGATGCTCCAGCGGCCCGTTCATAGTTGCGGCCAAGAACTTCGGAGTGGAGGCGGAAGGCGTGGAACCTTCATCAGGCCCGGCAAAAACCGCCTTACAATCCGGGCTAAAAGTTTATCAGGGCTATCTCGATGATATCCATCTGCCTGAAGAATCATTTGATGTGATTACCTTGTTTGAAGTCTTGGAACATCTTAAGGATCCATTGAGCCTGTTTAAAGAATGTCATCGTATCTTGTGTTCAGATGGTCTCCTGGTTATCCGGACAGGTAATACAGACAGCTGGACCTTTCAATACATGAAAGACCGCTGGAAGTATTTCAGTATAAGGGAACATGGCGGACACATTAGTTTCTTCAATCCTGTATCGATTCGAAAACTTGCCGAACGTTCAGGTTTCACTCTAACGTATATTAAAACGCATCGTGTCTGTTTTTATGAAAGAGGGGACATCCCATTTATCTATTATCGCCTGATAAAGATTGTTTCAGATCTGCTTAATGCTCCTGCGGCCCTGTGTGGCAAGGGACATGAAATGAGGGTATATTTAAAAAAATAAAAGGCCTCGG
This sequence comes from uncultured Desulfobacteraceae bacterium, assembly GCA_964543315.1. Classification (GTDB taxonomy): domain Bacteria; phylum Desulfobacterota; class DSM-4660; order Desulfatiglandales; family Desulfatiglandaceae; genus JAFDHL01. The sequence goes on from CAZIXY010000032.1 coordinate 7,971, forward strand.
TTGAACAACTTAAGGGAGCTACGAAGGCGAAAACAAAGGTATCTTTATTAGAATATTGATAGTCAGGCAGGTCAACGCTTAATTTAAACCGAATTAGATATGCCGTTCTCAATAGCTATTATAACGCAAGATGAAGAAGACCGGCTTCCCGATTGTCTTGAAAGTATAAGTTTTGCAGATGAGATTGTTGTCGTTGACTCGGGAAGTCGGGATAATACGGTCGACATTGCCAAGTCTTTTGGGTGCAAAGTCCTTACGGAAACATGGCGAGGCTATGCAAGGCAGAAGCAATTTGCAGTTGACAATTGCGCAAATAATTGGGTGTTGATTCTGGATTCAGACGAAAGAGTTCCCAATGAGACAGCCACGAGAATAAAGGAACTTTTAGCCTCCCCTGATACTGATTTCACAGCATACAGTTTTCTTAGAAAGAACTTCTTCCATAACCGTTGGATTCGGCATTGCGGCTGGTGGCCGGACCGCATCACACGGCTGGTGGACCGCAGACGGGGTCGTTTCAGCGATCATCTTGTTCACGAAAGTTGGATTTCCGAAGGTCGTGTCAAAGAACTCGACATGACCATCGAACACCGAAGTTTCCGGAATTACTCTGATCTGATACACAAACTGGAAACATATTCCAGTTTGGCTGCTCAAGAGATGTTGAGAGACGGAAAGCGTGCAGGGGTCCTCTCACCCCTTTCCCACGGCATCTGGATGTTTCTTCGAACATATATTCTAGAATGGGGGATGCTTGAGGGCTTTGACGGATTCATTATATCGACCCTCAATGGAGGAGGATCATTTATGAAATACGCCAAACTCAGAGAGGCAATAACAAATAACGATTCTTTGGAACAAAACCAGCCATGTTAACGATGATTCCTGCGTCAAATCCCATCTGCGCCTCGATCATCAACGGCAATTTTTTGATAGACGGTCATTCGCCGCCTGTTGTTTGTCATCTCCCTGATTGCATGGATTATATTGTTATCGAACTTGATTCTTCTCAGGTTATATCTGTATTTATCAATATATTTAACCGCATATTTCACTCCAAAATCAGCGGAATCATCGAACACAATCAAACCTCCAATATTCAAAACCCTGTCTGCCGTAACAAGATCACAAAGGGTATGATCCAAACAGTGACTCCCGTCGATGAAAACAAAATCAAATCCATGTCCGTCTTTTTCGAGCTGGGGAATTGCTCTTGAAGAATAGTCCTCAACAAACTTGACGTTTTCGTAAAGACCCAATCTTTTTAAAAGAGCTGTTCCTGCATTAAACCATTGCGTGGATTGAAAAGGGTCAATAATGACATGTGCATTTTTGTCCCTTAAGTAGATATTCTGTGCTTTTGCCATATATGCCGAACTGATGCCGTTAGCCATCCCCACTTCTAATATAGTGGCTGGTTCAAACATCTTCACGAGTACAAATAGGAATCTTCCATATCTGTAATTGATCTGCCAGGTAAGCTCGACACTTTTCCCTTCTTCGGTAATGGTTGTCTTGCTCTGAGCTATCTGGTCAAGATCTTCCGTTTCCGTGCAATTCTTCCAGGAAAACAGGAATTCCTTCGCAAGGCTTTTATCAAACATCTGCATTGCATATTCCAAATATTTTTTTTGGGTAAAATTCCGGCGGTTCGAAAATTTAACACCGCATTATAGGGCCACCTCAAGTTGCTTTGTTGAATAAGGTTTCTTTCGGAAAATTCAACAGGCTGGCGGCGGGATACCGCCGTGCCTTTTTGTGCAGCCTTCGGTGGACTCAGGCCCCTTTTAATTCCAAGATTTTATAATAGGCAAACAGTGTATCCGCTGTTGTCTTTTCCCACGTCATCTTTTCTGCCAGAAGACGTCCCTTTTCTCCTAATTCCCTTCGATAGTTTTTGTCCACCAGCCTGCGCAAAGAAGCTGCTATCTCTCCCGGATCATTTGGATTATTTAGAATAATTGCTTCCTGATTCGTCATGCATTCTGCAATACCGGCATATCTATCGCAACTTATTACTGTTGCGACACCGCACATCATTGCTTCCAAAGGCGCCATGCCAGCCGGATCGGAGAGGGTAGGCAAAATATAAACATCTGAAATCGTATATGCCTCCTCGATATTCTCAACGAGTCCGAGAAAAATAACATCTTTTTCAACCCCCAGGCCCTTTGCCGCGGCTATATAGCGATCCGGTCTTCCCTCGCCGGCGATGACGAGTTTCATGTTTAAGCGAGGTAAAAGCGCAAACCCTTTAAGGAGCGCATCAAGACCTTTTCTCTTAAACTCGGTCCCTACAAACAGGATAACCAGAGCATCGTTCTTTATTCCCAGTTCGGACCTCAATTTCTTCCGGTTCTCGGCAATATCTTCTTCTTTTGTCAGATTACTATCCACACCCGGATAAACAATTCTAAAACATTCATCAGGCAATGGATAATTGGCCTGGATATTTTTCTTTACATTCTCAGATACGGGGATCCACAATCTTTCCCTGTTCTGCACAAACTGTCTTTTCTCAAGCCAGAGATATGCCAGCTTACGGGGGCTGACGGCCACCGAAAGCCAGACGAAAAACCTTTTCAGCGGACTCTTGTGGCGGGTCACAATCGAACGAAAACAGGGACAGTGTACTGTCAGCACATCAAACCGGCAAACACGTTCGTGGGTGTGGATAATGTCAAAAGAATCATCCAACGACCGCCAGGTAAAAAAGGAAAAAAGGAGCTGATTCAAAAAACTCGGCCTTTTGAAAAGCCTCGGAATTTTATGAAATGTAATCTTCTCTTTGCCTTGAAAAGACCATTCCTGCGCAAAGACAGAAACATCATGCTCATGAGCCAAGCGGCGTGTTACTTCAACGGCATATCTCTCAGCGCCTCCAGTGAGTATGAATCGCCGAATCAATACGGCAATCTTCAGTTTTGGTTTTGGAGATGCCGCGGATGGATTGAAAACGTTTTCCATAGGCGTCAAAATCTAAAAATACTCAGGACTTCTCGGAAAGAAGGTTTTCAATTCTTATACCTTTTTCTTTTAGCATTTTTTTATTGCCAAGGAGTTCTTTGCCGACAACCCTGTCCACTACGTAGACCAGACTTCCGCCTTTCTCAGCATATCGCTGACCGTATGAAATGGGGACATCCGGATCTGGGTCCCCCAGAAGCGATTCGGCGACTGCCTTGACCTTCCGCCTGCCGCAGGCCAAAAGCACCACCTTTTTCGCCTGATAGACCAATTCGGCACCCATGCTGATCGCGTAACGTGGACATTGCTTTTCAGAGGGAAAATGCCCGTCAGACACGGCATTGGCTATTGTGTTATCATCCAGTTTCACAAGCATCACGCTGCTTCCTTTAAAAGGAATGCCCGATTCATGAAAAGCCACGTGCCCGCGTCCGCCCACACCAATAATCTGCAAGTCAATCCCCCCCGCCTTTTTGATCTTGCTGGAATATCCAACCAGTATTTCCTTACGAACCCAGGCGAGATACTCGGAATCCGGTTTGAATCTGATAGAAATCGACTTTCCGGCATCTTTACCCTTTAGATGCCAATCCCGGGGATTGCCTTTTAGTTCACGAATCAGTCGCTGCTGATCGATCAACGCACCATAAGGAACATCCGTTTCCACAAACTTACTTTTGAGAAGGCCGAACAACTCTTGTATCATAAAGAAACAGTAGCTTTCCGGGTGCATCATACGCTGTTGGGCATTTTTTCCGGGCAGACCAACATATTCGTCCAGATTAAAGCTACGAACCCGGCCGCTGTCGAATGCACCGGCATTGGCTGCTTTGGCAAGGTGTTTGTAGAGACCTGTCGGGGAGTTCCCGGTAGCCAATCCCAGCACGAACTCCTTTTTCTTTCTCATGGTTTTAATGATATCCTTCTTTACAATGTCAGCCCCCACTTTGCTCATGTGCCCAAAATTCCTTGTCAAAACAACCTTAATTGTCACTCCGAATCTCCTTGGTTTTTATGAAAACCTTGCCCTTTTTCTAAAAGGGATAATCAGCCTATAGTGTTTTTTATCGTCTCTGCAATCTGCCTGCAGTATCTTCCGGTCAGATCATCACCAGGACCCTCGACCATGACGCGACACACATTTTGAGTGCCTGAATAGCGCACCAGCACACGGCCCTGGTCACCCAGCTCCTTTTCCACCTGCCTGATTATCTCTACCACCTGAGGCACCGTTGAGATGTCCGGTTTGTTCTTGACAGCCACATTGATCAGTTCCTGTGGGTAGATATCCATCATGGCCGCCAGTTCGTGCAGCGGCTTATCTTCTGTGATCATTGAGGAAATCAGTTGTATGGCGGTAAGGATTCCGTCACCCGTGGTGTGGAGATTGGAATAAATTATATGCCCCGAGTCCTCTCCGCCTATCACGGCACCCAATCGTTTCATATCCTCCAAAACATATCTGTCTCCCACTTTTGACGCATAGTGATTGAGCCCATATTTCTTGCAGGCAATGCTCAGGCCGAGATTGCTCATCACGGTACTGACCAGCAGGTCGTTTTCCAGCTTACCCTGGTTTTTGAGCACATTGGCACAGATGATTAGAATCTGATCCCCGGTAACCTCACGGCCCTTGTCATCCACGGCGATCAAACGATCGGCATCACCGTCAAAGGCAAGCCCGATATCAGCGCCGTTTTCCACCACGCATTCCCTGAGTTCTTGAGTATACTGCGATCCGCAATTATCGTTGATGTTGATTCCATCCGGCTTATTGTTAATGACCTCAACATCGGCGCCGAGCTCGATGAATGTCTCCGGGGCCACCTTATATGCAGCCCCGTTGGCCGCATCGATGACGATCTTCATGCCTTCCATTGATATATCACGGGGGAATGTGTTTTTCAGAAAAACAATGTACCGGCCAAGGACGTCTTCTATGCGTTTTGCACGGCCCATTTCCTTGGGAGGGGGCACCTTGTCAGGCAAGTTGCCCTCCAGAATGAGTTTTTCGATGACCTCTTCCTCTTCATCAGAAAGTTTATAACCGCTATTAGAAAAAATCTTGATGCCGTTGTCCTGGTACGGGTTATGGGAGGCGGAAATAACTATACCTGCATCTGCACGCATGCTTTGGGTGATAAAAGCAATTCCGGGAGTAGTCAACACGCCTACCAAATAGGGATTACCGCCCATGGAAGTAATACCCGCTTCAAGTGAGCTTTCCAGCATGTAACCTGAGATTCTGGTGTCTTTGCCAATGATCACCCGTGTACGGTGGTTTTCTTTCTTCAGCAGATAGGTGATCGCCTGTCCCACCGAAAATGCCATCGCAGCATCCATCGGATGGCGATTGGCTTCTCCTCTGATGCCGTCCGTTCCGAATAATTTGCCCATAGGGTTTCTCCTTAGATTTAAAGCCACTCAAATAATCACTCCTTGAATGAAACCAGTGATGGTATAAGCTCCCCCGCCTTATGGCAAAGGCCGTCAACGACCCTGTCAAGCCATCCTGTGCCTTCTTGCGAAACCGGGTCAGGTAAGCCCTGGATCGTATTTATATAGTCACCTTCATTGTTTTCTTTATAACTGTTAAACGCATTGAGGAAACGGTCCCGAGCCTGAATACCTTCCCGGGCCGCATTTTCTTTTGTGAAGAGTTCGCAGACCTGCTGTATCTTATCGCAAAACTCACGCTTCCCCGGGGAAAGCTGTCCATTGTGTTTATTTTCCATTTTGGCCTCAGCTATTTTGCCTGCCATGGCCTTGAGTCTTTTTATGCGTTCTCTCTTGGCCAACGTTAGCTTATCGAGAGCACCGTTGTAAATAAGTTCACCAAATTCCTGCCCTTTGAAAAAAGACCGGCGAACATGAATATACCATTGCTCCAGCGCCAAAAGGTTCGCCAGATAATGCAGGTTGTTTCCCACCACACGGGAAAGCCCGGGGTAAGATTTTGGAACAAAGCGAATGACCGCTCCTCGGTGAGGTTTGCCGACAATCAACCTGTTGTCTTCGAGAAAATCATTACGCAGAATAGTGCCTGCCGCCACCACGTTGCCGTAGCTCAACCGGACGGGACCCACAATTCCTCCCTGGCCGCCTAAAAAGATCGGCGGCTTATTGAGCATCACTCCCCGCGGGACCTCTCCGATGAGCGACGCAGTCGTTTTGTCGCCATCTGGGGTAAAGTTAAAATGAATGTATGAACTGCCGACTTCGCTATGGTCCTTACGGCTGGTTCCACCGGCCATAAGGCAATCGCAGAAGTTGATCAAGCTCCCGAGTGTGACGAAAGGAAAAAGGATCGTCTGCTTCAGACCAACGCAATGTGCGCCGTTGGCCTGCTCTTCCAATAGGCACCCCTCACGAACGTGAGCGCCCAGACCCATGCTCGCTTCTCTTAGAAAAACCGCTTTCCTGAAATAGCCACCCTTGAGTTCAACCCGGGGGCCGATCTGGCAATTGTCAACGGTTACCGGGCCTTCGTACCCGATTTTGCTTCCCTCAGATAATACCGTTTCCTCGCCGTAAATGCGGCAGCCCGGATATATCTTGACCCCATTACCCGAAATCTGATCGGTGTTAACCGCTTCATCCATATCCACGGTAAGCGGGTTGGGTATATCCACCCCTTTGTCAATAAGCTGAATAATCTTGTCATGGCACTTGGGTTTGATTTCCACTTTTCCTCCAAAAAAGGGCGGATGCAGGATCACAAAACCCACCCATTTTCATTTACGAGAAGTCTCGCCAGCAAAGATCACGCCTTTTATTTCAAGTGTTTAGCAATCCAACCTGATTTTGCATGGGCGCATGATAGAAAAAATTGGATTGCATGTCAAATTGACATGGCTTTCATAGACATCTCTTTTGGGCTACCTACCCGGGCTCTTTAGGCTGAAGAGTACCATGCCGAACCATTTTAAATATATACCTGTGGGAAGCGAAGGTATGGGGCTCTTCGAAAGCACGCATCTTTCGTATAAATACTCTTTTATCCTGTTCCGCGGCCCGAGTCGTGGTCTGCGCTACAACGGATTAATGGTACCCAATCCTTCTGTCCCAGCAGACAGCAGCGAGGGCCGCTTGCACCTTAGGAGTAGATGCGGGCTTAAGAAGAGTACCATGCGGAGCAGGTTAAATAGTATAGCCAAATAGCAAACATACCCCATCTTAAGAATGTATTTATTCAACAACAAACAACTTATTTGACATCAATGTGAAAAATGGCATACTTAATCTATCTCTCTATGAAAAGTCGTGTGATAAAATGAAACAAAAAATGGTCCGAAAACAATAGGGGGACGGACGCGACATTATGAAGAACTTGAACCTGATCATTATTACGGGTCTATCAGGCTCCGGGAAGAGCACAGCCATTGACGCCCTTGAAGATGCCGGCTATTTTTGTGTGGACAATATGCCTGTTGTGCTGCTTCCCAAATTCCTGGAGCTGCGCTCCGGCAGTGTCTCGGAGGTACAGAAGCTCGCATTTGGCATGGACCTCAGGGAAAAGGAATTTATAAAAGAATACCAGACGATCTTCAACCGGCTAAGGAAAGAAGGTTATCGCTTAGAGGTCATCTTTCTGGAGGCATCCGAAGATGTGCTGTTAAAGCGCTACAGCCAGACACGCAGGCAGCACCCTGCGCATCAGGGACGTAACTTGCTCGAGAGTATCCAGGCGGAAAAAGAACAGCTTAAGGGCCTGAAAGAATTTGCCGGCAAGATAATTGATACATCCAGTTTAACGGTACATGATCTCAAAGATGTCATAATCAAACATGCAGAGCGGGGCGTCAAGACAGAAAGGATGAGGATAACGGTTCTTTCATTCGGTTTCAAGTACGGTGTTCCTCTTGAAACGGATCTCCTGATCGACGTCAGGTTTATCCCCAACCCCTACTTTATTCCCGAACTGAAAAACCTTGATGGTAAGGATGAAAGGGTCAAAGAATTTGTAAAAAAATGGCCGGAAACAGTAAGGTTCTTCCAAAAATATTTTTCACTCCTGGAATACCTCATACCCCTTTATGAAAAGGAGGGTAAATCATATTTGACCATTGCGGTAGGTTGCACCGGGGGCAGGCATCGCTCCGTAAGCATTGCCGAAGAAATCTCAGCTTATCTTAAAAAGCTCATCCGCCAGGTCAGCCTCAGCCACCGGGATATCGAGCTGGCATGATAGGCAAGCCTTTTCTAATAAAGGACCCTTTATCAACCTTCTGCGAACCGTAGAAGAGCGCCATGCGGAGCCTTTTAAGGCCAGTAACAGCCAATAACCACATCAATGGTGGATGGGCCATGGCGATCTCTTTTCAAAAATCGCATCCCAACTTCTGCCGAAATAGTCGAACGCCCCCATTCCCGCAAATAGACGGCCCGGAGCAGATAGTGAATTCCTACGCCACGACAAAGAGTCCCTTCAGGGGCTGTCCAATGCTGTGAAGTCAGCCCTCATTAACATTCCATAAGGTGTCATACTATGCGGCTTTTAAAAACAGACCCCCATGCCCCTCTTTCGACTGTCTCATTATGAGAGGCGATGCTATGGGACTCTTCGAAAGGCCGCATCTTTCGGATAAAAACCCCTCTGCCCAGTGCCGCGGCCCGAGTCGTGGTCTGCACCGAAACGGACTAATGGTATCCCAATCCTTCTGTCCCGCCAGGCCTATGCGAGGACCGCTCGCAACGTAGAAGCAGATGCGGACTTAAGAAGAGTACCATGCGGAGCCTTTTAAGGCCAGTTTAGGGCAATACATACCCGCCTATTCAAGTTCAAACTCTTCAGATTCTTCAGTTGGATAGAAAAGATACGAATGTTCCTCCTTTATCATATCGCGCTCGGAATGAAGGAGAAACTCCTCGGCATTCTTCCGAAAATCTCTGGCTCTGACTTCCATCTTTTCCAGCTTTTCAGTGACACCCTTCTCCCGAAGCATTTCCTTAGCCGTATTTAACAAATCTGCGCACCCAAAAAGCAATGTTCCTTCATTAAGAATTTTACACGCGACCATGTGCCTGAACGTGTCGAAACCAACCTGTACCCGGACACGGCTCAGCTTCTTTACCACATAATCGATTTCCTCTTTCACGTGCGGCGTAATGAGCAATCTGTACTTCTCTTTATAAATGGCATCATCCAGCCTCTTTATCAGAAAATCGGGGACCTGGTCATCAACAATGACAACCATATCAATATCCGACCCCTTGACCATCTTTCCGGTACTTTTCTCAGGCCGCGGCACATCATGCGCCACCTTATAGACTATATCCCCTGCTATCAAAAAACAGGCATGATGTTCAAGTGCCCATTCGCACTCAAACTGACTGGCGAGGCCGGAAGCTATTCTGTAGCCCAGATCGAGTTTTCCTTTGCTGATCTCCTTCATTTTCTGGATCACGGAATTGGCCCTCTTTTCAATTAAATCCCTATCCCCCGAAAGCCCGACAACAGAATAGGTTAAAAACTCCCTCCATATGGATGGGGAAAGCCTGGCAAAACCAGTCACACGTCTGTCCAGCCTCAGGTAACGTACTCCCGTTGTTTGGATCGTCAAGTCACTGGAAAGTTTGCAAGCCCGCCAGAGATTCAGACCATCACCCTCGACCGCCGCCCATATCTCCGACCCGGTCAAAGGCCCGTTCTCCTCTAAGAGGCTGATAATTTTCTTTTCCATTGAATTACATTAACATGAAAAACATTTGCATATACCATAAAAATTCATTTTAATAGGAAACAGGACATA
>CAZIXY010000033.1:0-15136 GCA_964543315.1 uncultured Desulfobacteraceae bacterium
GACCTATCCGGATTCTTAGGCACCAGAGTTAAGGATCCATACACGGGAATCGGATAAATTAATATCCCATGCATATACTTTTGAACGTTACCAAAAAATTTGATATGAGAAAAATATCCTTTCTTGCTGTGTCTCTGTTGCTCATCTTTTCATTTTTATCATGTTCTGAAAACTATGGAAGATTGATTGCGCAATGGGGTCCTCTGAACGAAAAAACTATCCGGGACCTAGCGGGCGACTGGAACAATTACTTTGTCTACTATGCCGGTCCTTCTTCTACCTTTCCATCGGCTGTAATGTTTGATCCGAAGAAAGACAAACGAAAGCTTGTTCCCGATAAATGGCTGCCTGTAAAATACCGAGGACAATTAGATGAGATTGTTACATGGCTTGAATTCAAACCTGTATTTAGACCTGTTCTTTTCAGAATTCTAGGTCCCAACGGAAAACCATACGGCTACCTATACACCCATAAGCCCGATGTGCTCTTCAAAGCGACCGGTGATAATACCTTATGGGTTTCGGACATGCCCGTCCCGCCCATAAATATCGGGGGGCCTGCCGGAAGGCGTTGATCATTCAGACTAACCCATATCAACAATCGGCCTGATATCCTTAATTTCAAAGCGTATGGCCGCATGGATCATGTCAGCAGCCTGCTGACCTGCCGCCTTGGCAATATTCTGTTTGATCTGGTCAAAAAACTCACCTTCCGTTTTCAAATCAACCGCCTCGAGATAGACTCTTGCCCCTTTCCAATCCATGACGGTCTCTCCGGGCTCCATGACGATAAAGACCGCCTTGGGATTTCTTTGCAGGTTTCTGAAAGATCGGTTTTCCCCGATTCCCATGACAACGGTATTCTCATCGATCATCCGGGGAGATCCGAACACTGCCGCATTAACATCTCCTTCTTTGTTTGATGTGGCAAGAGCACCGATCCTGGGGTATTTATTGAAAATGTCCATCAATTCTTTGCGGTCCATGAGATACCTCCTTTTAAGAAAAAACTCCCTTTATCCAATTGCTATTTGTAATTATCCCCTGAGACATGTTTTAGGAAATGAATTCATTAATAACATTAACAGGCCGAGTTTTAAAGACCTATTTTAGTGTGGCAACCTGCAAGCCCGGAATATTCCACTTCTTGCATACTATTATTCTTTATGAGGTGATGAACCGGGACCTTCCCGGAAATGGCTTTATCAAAATCCAAGTGTTGCCGAATTTTAAAATATGATATAAATATTTGAACAGCCCATCTTCTCAAAAAGGATCCCTGTCTTTACGGTCATGAATGCCGATTGTCTTTCAGGAATTCATTGGACCGAATATGTTAAAAAACAAAAAGACCGAGATGCCGAAGAAAATAAACATTGGAATACGCATGTTGCCCGAATTTATCCATATGGTGTGAAATGATGAGCATTTCAATTTATTCCGTAATCATTGAACGGCGGCTAATCCTTGAAAGTGGAAAGGAAATAATCCAATGCCTGATTGGAAAAAGACATTTTGCGCACTTTGCTACCATAACTGCGGCCTTGAGATACAGACCCAGGGGCACCGTATTACAAAGGTCCGCCCTGACAAGGATCATCCAAGGACAAAGGGTTATGTATGCCGCAAGGGCATGAAAATAGCACATTACCAGGATCACAGGGAGCGACTGACGCATCCCCTTAAAAGGGAAGGAGGCGAGTTCGTGAAAGTATCCTGGGAACGGGCAATATCGGAAATTGCTGCGAAACTGAAACAGGTCCTTGACAAAAACGGGCCCCGAGCCCTGGCCTACATGGGCGGTGGGGGGCAGGGCTGCCACATGGAGACGGGCTTCGGCCGCACTCTTCTAACGAGTCTCGGTTCCCAGTATCATTACTCTCCCCTGGCCCAGGAATTGACGGGGCTTTTCTGGATCAACGGCCGGGCATACGGCCGACAGAACGTGCATTTGGTACCGGACCTGGACCGGGCCGAAAATTTTCTGGTCATGGGCTGGAACGGATACGTAAGCAATTCAGGCGTCAACCGGGCACGGAAACGGATTAATGAATTTGCCAAGGACCCTGATAAACAATTGATCGTTATAGACCCCCTGTTGAGCGAGACAGCCAAAAAGGCAAACACATATCTGCAAATAAGGATCGGAACTGCAGCCCTGTTTCTGAAAGCCCTGATTTCAATCATCCTGCAGGAAGGCTGGGAAGACAGGAGCTACATAAGTAGTCACTGTCACGGTTTTGACAGGATCGCACCGTGGTTCAAGGGACTTGACATCGCGTCCGCACTTGACGTCTGCGGTGTGGATTATGACGCGGTCAAGGAAGTAGCACGGATATATGCCACGAGTCCCACGGCCATGAGGACTGATTTGGGATTACTCATGGATCGGCAGAGCACCATGAATTCCTATCTTGAAATGATTCTCATGGCGGTGTGCGGTCGAATTGGGACTCCGGGCGGTAATGTCTTCAACGGGCACCTCATGCCTATGGGACCCCATTCCGATGAGCGTGACCCTAACACCTGGAAAACCGAAGAAACAGGTATCCCGGCCATTATGGGATATTTTCCACCAAATGTGGTCCCTGAAGAGATTCTTTCACAAAAAGATAATCGGCTGAGGGCCATGCTTATTAGCGGGTCCAATCCCCTGCGCTCCTATGCGGATACCTCAGCCTATGAAGAGGCTTTTAAGGAACTGGACCTGTTGGTCACCATTGAAATTGTAATGAGCGAAACCGCTCGTTTCAGTCATTACGTGCTTCCGGCAAGGTCAGCCTTTGAAAAATGGGACGCCACCTTTTTCAGCCTCACCTTTCCGGATACATACTTCCAGCTCCGGCAGCCCTACTGTCATGTCCTGGGCGAACCTTTGGAGGAGGGAGAAATATACACCCGCCTGGCCGAAGCCTTAGGGCTTTTGCCTGAGGTACCCGATTCCATGCTTCAGACAGGCCGCAGCGGAGACCGCAACGCCTTTGCCTTTGAGCTTATGGAATGGATGAAGCAGGACAAGAAGAGGGCCAGGTTACTGCCCTTTATCCTGGCAAAGACTCTGGGGCAAGGCATGAAGTCCGCACACCTGGCCTCAATCTGGGGCCTGTTCGCCATGTACCCCCAACACGCGGCCGACGATCTGGTCAGGGCCGGGTACGAACTCACACCCTTACTGGGGGACTCCCTTTTTCAAAGGCTTCTGGATCATCCGGAAGGTATCCTTATCGGCAGGTTGGACCCTGATAACAACCTGGAAAAACTGAGAACACCCGACAAAAAAATACACCTTTACATAGAAGAAATGGCTGACTGGTTCAGGGAGATCGAGCCGGACGCTGAAAAAGAGGCCATAAACGGGGCGGACTATCCTCTGGTACTGGTTGCAGGCAGGCATTTCCCGTACACGGCAAACAGCATCATGAGGGACCCGGCCTGGAATGATCATCAGACCGTATGTACGGCGATCATGAATAAAAACGACGTACATGCGCTGGGGATCAACGAGGGCGAAGAAGCCTGGGTGACCACGGAGGCATCCCGCGTCAGGATACCGGTCGAAGTCTCCGATATCGCGGCACCGGGCACGGTGACCATACCCCACGGATTCGGCCTGAATTATGAAGGAAAGCCTTATGGAATCAACGTCAATCTTTTGACCAAGAACACACACAGGGACAGGGTGGCCGCGACGCCCTTGCACCGATACGTGCCGTGCCGTGTGGAGGCTTTAGGGGTGCAGGATGCAAAAGCTTGATGAGAGAAATCCAGGACTTTCCGAAATGATCGTCTGTGGCAGATCATTGGATATTTTTTTTGATGATATAGAGTGTTTTCATGGTTTTGTATCACCCGGGCTTGTCTTGGGCGGATTGATGGTAGACTGGGCACAGGAACTCATAGGGCCGCATGTGGAAGCGGACGCGGTTTCCGAGACCCGCCACTGCCTGCCCGATGCCGTCCAGATATTCACGCCTTGCACCATAGGTAACGGCTGGCTCAAGGTCCTGGACTGGGACAAATTCGCTCTGTGTCTTTACGACAAAAGGAAACTTGAAGGTTACCGTGTATGGCTCGATCTTAAAAAGTCCCGTTTGTTTCCGAATATCTATAACTGGTACATGCGCAGGATTGCAAAAGAGGACCTTCCGTTGGAGGTCCTGTATGCGGATATTCTCAGTGCACGCAGATCCGTCCTCTCCTGTCGAGCCGTTCGGATCGAAACGCCTTTTCGTAAAAAGCCCATAAAGGGCATCAAGGTCTGTACCGGGTGCGGGGAAGCTTATCCGGCTTCTCAAGGGGAAAAATGCAGCACGTGCCTGGGAGAGGGTTATTATGTTTGATACGATTCAAGATTCGTCGGTTCACCGCTGGACCGCTTGCTTCTAATTCTGTCCGTATAATTATCAAAAACAGAGATATTCTATAATGCACTCGCCCGCATAAATCTTGACTACACAACAATTTCTTTGTAATTTCATAACAGTACAAAACTCTTCTCGTCCTTTCCCACGTATGGAGTTTATTGATGAGAAAGCTATTCATTTATATTTTCCTTTTTGTTCCCGTTTTTCTTTTAATAGTCCCTGATACGTCTCATTCAATAACCCGCGGCATGTGCGGCATAAAAGTTCTGTCCAAAGAAGGAAAAAATATTGAGCTCTATCAGGATTACCATGCGCTGGTGGTGGGAATCAGTAACTACGAGAGATGGCCCAAGCTACCTAACGCCATTGAAGACGCCAAAGAGGTAGCCGCAAGGCTTGAGGAATTGGGTTTTAAAGTGAAGCTGGTGCTCGATCCCACCTCTCGGGAAATGAAAACGGCATTGAGCGAAATGGTTTACGAAATGGGAGGTCAAGAGAATCGGGCCGTTTTGTTTTACTATGCCGGTCATGGTGAGACGGAGACATTGGCCGACAAAACCAAGATGGGGTATATAATTCCCAAAGACTGTCCAATCCTGAAGAAAAATCCCAAGGGTTTCAGTACGTACGCTATCAGCATGAGAGACCTCGAGTCCGTTTCCTTGAGGATAAAGGCAAAACACGTGTTGATGTTATTTGATTCCTGTTTTTCCGGTTCCCTTTTTAACCTTGTCAGGGCGGTGCCTCACGATATCACTGAGAAGAGCGCTCTTCATGTAAGGCAGTATATTACAGCAGGCCGGGAAGACGAAAATGTGCCTGACAAAAGCATGTTTAAACGCTGCTTTCTGATAGGCCTCACTGGTGATGCGGACCTTACGGGTGATGGATATATTACGGGTTCTGAGCTGGGCATGTATCTTTCGGACAGGGTAGTGAATTATACCCACCGCAGACAGCATCCCCAATACGGCAAGATCAACAACCCGGATCTTGACAGGGGAGATTTTATTTTTGTGCCGATGAAGCTCCGCCAAAAGGAGGAAGCAGCGGAGAAAAGACTTCAGGAAGAAAAATCCGCCATCGCCGAGGAACTTAAGAAGCTGAAAGAAGAAAGAAGGAGGAGTGAGGAGCTTGTTAAACAGTTAAAAGAATTGCTGGAAGCCAAGTTCACATCCGAGGAAAAAGAAAAAGAGGCTTTGGTTGAGAAAAAGGATTTGGAGGAAAGGCTCAAACAGGCCGAGAAAGATAAGGAAAGCGATAAAGAGCTAAAAGAGGCCAGGATAAGGGAACTGGAGGCCAAGCATAAGGCGGCAAAGGAAAAGGCACAAAAGGAGGCTGCCGAGAAAGAGGCCCTTGAAAAGG
Organism: uncultured Desulfobacteraceae bacterium; assembly: GCA_964543315.1. Lineage (GTDB taxonomy): Bacteria > Desulfobacterota > DSM-4660 > Desulfatiglandales > Desulfatiglandaceae > JAFDHL01. Next base: position 5,730 of record CAZIXY010000033.1, read on the forward strand.
AACTGAAAAGGCTACGGGCTGAAAAAAAGGCACGAATGGAATCGACAGATAAGGCAGATCAGGAAGAAGAACTCAAAAAACTGAAACATGAAACAGAGAAGGCCGGAGAAAAACGTCTGGCCTACATTCCCAAAAGCATTGAAAGTGTCTATGACAGACTAAGATACGGTAAGGGTCCTTTTGTTATCGATGACTTTGAAGACCGGGACCTGGTATCAAAATCTTTCAACACACAATGGCTCCGGTGGAAAAAAGGACCTGCCAGCATCTCTGTCTCAGTTGATCCCACTCAAGGAGCTAACGGCACTTCCTGTTCAATGAAACTGGACTATAGATTAGGGGTTCAATCGGTTGTGATCGCGTCCATAGGTGGAAGGTCTTCCACCCGGGTATGGGAAGTGGAAACGGATAAATCACTTGCATATGATTTATCGAGGTTCCAAAAAATAGTATTCTACCTGAAAGCCGGTAAGAAAAAGGCATTTTTTTCGAGACCGAACAAGCTCTTTGTGTCACTTGCTTGTTATGGTGATGCCTTACAGTCCAATGTGGGTAAGTGGGCGGACTATCATAACGAGACCAAAATTATCCCGGAGAAGCAGTGGGAAAAAATAGAAATCCCCTTTTACAATCTTGTCCCCACCGCAAGAACCGTAAAAAAGGTTTCAAACTACCCCGTAGCTCCGGATCTTCACAATGTTTTGTTCATGTATTTTATGTTTTCAAATCATAAGATATATGGTGGCTATACAGGTTCCAACACCATCTGGATCGATGAGATCACACTTGAATAAACCTTCATTGAGAGCAAAGCCCCCCTACCCAAAGGGCGGGATTTTTTATTGAGCACCCAGCCGGCTATTCCGTTATCACATGCTTCTAGGAGGCGAAGCTTGTCCGCCGTACGGCATGCCGGACATGGGACACTTCGAAAGGACGTATCTTTAGGTAAAACACCCCCGTGCTGTCCGATCCACCACTTTACCGGCAGTGGCGGTGATGATGATGCCAGTGGCGATACGGCCGCCCAAAGTGAAAGGAAAGCCTGGGCCATCCCCACCACCCGTAGTAATAAACAGGCGGAGGAGGTGGTGGCGTGGGGTAATACCTTACTACAGGAGCAGGCGGAGGACCGCAGACCTCTTCCACCGTTTCCTTCACAAGAGCGCCGTTCTCCCAGACCCGCTTGCGCACCCTCCTGCAATTGGGGTCACTCGTCCCCTCGGGAATGGCCTCAACCGCGTGCCCGCTCTTATCGTAATAAATCACCGGCTTGCCATGCCGGGCCGCATCCCTCGCCGCCTGATAATCCTGATCTGCGGCATTTCCGACCAGCGCACCGAGAATGGTCCCCGCGGCCAGCCCGATGAGGGTTCCCTCTGTATTGCCCCCAATGGCTTGGCCGATAAGCGCGCCCGTACCTGCCCCCACCGCCGCACCTACCTGGGTATTGTATCTGTCATGGGGGTAGTGGGCGCACGATACAAGGAAGAAAGCCAAGGTCAGTATTAATATACATATATAATATTTCCTCATTTTCCCCTCCAAAGAATCATATGATCTTTTTCATCGCCCTCAGGCCGTTTATTCCCGACCATCCCGAAATTGTTGATTCAAAAAAAATCCATGTCATATTTATTATAAAACAAGCTTTTTCTCTTGTCCAAAGCATTCTTCCTTAACGATGTCGATGTCGGCTGTCGTCTCTGTGGTCTCTATCTCTATGATATCTGGGGTGGTGACGGCGATGGTATTTATAGCAGCGACAAGGGGGATGATGCCGGTAAAAATGGAATGCTCCCCGGTATGGAGACCACGCCGTAACGTAGTTGCTGTAGAAAAATGGCGGAGAAGGATATCCGTAGACCACCACGAACCCGGACTGGTGCCAGCGTCCCCCGGCTGAGGCGGAAGGTATGAGAAAGGCAAGGCATAAGGCCGTAGCGAACAAAAGGACCAAGGTATTTTTTTTATTCATGTCTTTTACCTCCTTTTCTTTCTGTTCTTATTTTTTTGGCACTGCAAATTGCGTGCCAGAGCAACAGAAAATGTCTTAATTATTTGAAATTACATTTAATCCCTGATAAAAACAGCCGGCGAAACAAAACAGAAAAAATGATTTCGGGCAAAATATGTCGAAAAAAATAGACAATCGACGTTTTTGTCGATATGTAAAGATTCTCGCTGTCTTAATACGTGAAAAACACCTTCGTGGCTTTTGTCCATATGAATATGAATTCGTGATCCAGACAAAATTCAAAAGAAAAAAAATAGCACAGGTAGAATTAACTATTAGGGTTGTAAATTCTTAAACAAATGATATGTTGTAGGAAAAACAATAGACATTCGCATTGCATGAGGTTTACTGCATTTTTTCGGTAAAATTTCCCCTAAAAATACAACACCCAATGATTCCTCCCTAGCAGCCTGTCGGCCTTAAGAACTCCCGATAGGGTGGAGCTCGAGCGCATTACTTCATTTTACTGCGGCTCAGACCGAATTAATTGGAGCACCAGGGGAGACAGAGGTCTTCTATAGGCCCCGATTGCCCGGATAAGCCCTTATCAGAGCAGCTTTTGCGGCCTTGTTCTTTGATATCTCTAAGGAGTCAATGCATGTAACCTCTTGATATTGTATGCCATGCAGACTAAGTCCCATTCTCCGGCTACCAATTCCAGACCCCGTAGAAGGAACTGACGGAATCCCATGGCAGCCTTGATGATGCCAAAAACCGGCTCGACCGAGCATTTTCTCTTGGCATAAAGCGCTTTGCCCGCCGTTGTCTTTAATCGATGTTTCATCCCCATGATTGGATCTGCTCTTTCAGGAATCGCTTGCGGAAGGCAGCAATGGTGTCATGATCCGGGTGGGTGTTGGCGGTAATGTAACGAAACGCCACTGAGTCGTAGGTGGTTCTTTCAATCTTACGGCTGGAAAAAACTCCTGTGGCATAGGCATAGAAAAGCAAGGCCAACATCATGGTCGGGGGATAAGCATCCGACCCCCTGCCAGCATACGCATTTTGTATCCGGGATATGTCAAGCCGACGATATCCACCACGAAGCGGGCAAGGTGGTCCTCTGGCAACCAGTCCTCTATGGAAGGAGGCATGAGAAACAGGGTATGTCGATCACAATCGATGAACCTTGGCTCCATTGTATTTTCAACCCCTTACGAATTTGAGAGTAAAAGAATATAACCTTTTGACTTAATTGCATATTTTATCGAACATCAGGGGCAGAATCAAGAAAAAAGTGGCCCCGAGACCGACTTTTTCACGGTCCCGGTTTGCCGGACTATCTGGCCGGACACCCCGTCTTATTTCATCAAGGCTGCGGTAAGTCCGACAGGCTGCCAGGCATGGCAATTTTCTCCAGGCAATATGAGCTATCGGCAATCAGCACTCAAAAGACCAAAACAAGAGTTTGGCTGACCGCTTAAAGCTCCATCTAGAAACAGATTGTTTCTGGATGGACATGCGACCTTTCGAAGATTCCCATCCCTTCGCCTTAAGGTTGCGTCACCTTTATGTATTAAAAGCAGGGGCATGGAGGTCCATTTTCAAAAGTGCCATTAGTGAGCTTCTTGCAGAGCGGAATTGGATTATGCGACATATGATTATGTCTCAAGAAAACACATGATATCGAGAAATTTTTTCCAGGAACGCGTTAACAGATACAGATTTCATCCGGAAAACGGTTGAGTTTTTTCATCCCGTTTCCGGTAATTACAAAGACATTTTCGATTCCCACGACGCCTTCTCCGGGGAAGATAACTTTGGGCTCCATGGCGATAACCATCCCTTCTTTCAGGATAGTTGAGCTATTCCTTCCTATAATGGGCCATTCGTCAATTTCGAGGCCCACGCCATGCGCCACGAAGGGGACCGGATCAGGGTATCCCATGAAACCATCAATGAAACCTGACTTTTCAACGGTTTCAAGGGCCATGTTGTAAAGGTCCCCCGCTCTCATACCTGATGTGCCCTTTTGAGAAATTTTTTCCTGTACCTCCAGCATGGCGTCATGGGCCCGGTGAAATTTGTCCTTAAGGGTTCCCAGGGAAAAAATACGAGTCTGGTCGGCAATGTAGCCGTCGACGTTTGAGGCATAGTCCACCATGATAGGTACATGCCGGGCTATTATTTCTTTTCCCGCCCCCTGGGAATAAAACGGGCCGAGGCCTTTGCCCCCGGTAGGTCCCATGGAACTGCTCGGGACCGTCGAGTTTTTCCCGGACATGATATGCCCGTAATGAATAGCGCTGTTAAAAGCACGGGAGCGAACCAGACCCGGGTGTCCCTTGCCCCTGTAAAATGCTTCTACTCTCAGCGCGAGATCCGTTTCCGTTTCGGCCTCTTTCAAAAAAAAAGGGATCTGTTCATACATTTCATCCGCTATTTGCGCAGCCATTTGGATCCGCGATATTTCGTAGCTCGACTTGGTCATGCGGGTCCGCCGGATCAACGGGGAAATATCCACCATTTCCGTGTCCGGGAAGAGTTTTTGGTAAGTCAAATAAAGTTTTGCCGGCAGGATGTCCATTTCCAGACCGAGCTTTTTAGGAAGGCTGTTTGTTTGTTTTTTTATAAGATCTGGAACATGGGAAAGCCTTGGAAGTGGGACGATTGTCTTTACGGCAGAGACCTCTTTCGCACGAAGGATGCTTTTTCGAACCATGAGTAGAGGCGTTTTCCCGAAGGATGGAATCCAGAGGTGGGCATCCTGGTCGGTCCCCGATAGATAGTATACATCCATTGTCTGGATCAGGAGAGCTCCATCTACCTGATATGCTGCCAGTTCATCCTGGAATCTTTTTATTCTCTCGGTGATTTCATTTTTTGTTTTCAGTATGGCCATATGCAATATACCTCACGGCAAACTCCTTGACTTCTCAAATAAAAAATCATTATATCAGAATTTTCAAGTAAGGCGTCCATTTTGACAAGGATAGGGTATTAAGGAGAAAAGGAAGATTCAAGGCCAAAATTAAAGTTTGTTATCATTTCAACATCAGGATGGATTATGGAAAACAATTCAGCAAGACTTTTTCAGGAAAAGATAAGGGAGCTGCTTAATGAGAGAAACTGCATTTTGCTGGCGCATAATTACCAACTACCTGAGGTCCAGGACGTGGCAGATCTGTGCGGAGACTCCCTGGAACTTTCGATTAAGGCCTCAGAAACAGATGCGGAAGTGATTGTATTTTGCGGTGTTCATTTCATGGCTGAAACAGCGTCCATTCTTTGTCCGGATAAAAAGATCCTTCTTCCCGTCGCAAGCGCAGGCTGTCCTATGGCGGATATGATTACGGCGGAGCAATTGAGAGAGAAAAAGCGGGAAATGCCGGATGCCGTAGTCATCAGCTATGTGAATACGACGGCAGAGGTAAAGGCTGAGAGCGATCTGTGCTGTACGTCGGCAAACGCAATCCAAGTTGCCAGCTCCGTGGATAAGGCTTTACCCATTTTGATGACCCCTGATAAGAATCTTGCAAGGTACACAATGAAGCATACACACAGGAAGATCAGTTACTGGGATGGATATTGCACCTACCACAACAGCCTGACCGTTGAGCAGGTCAAAAAGGTAAAAAAGGCCTATCCTGAAGCTGTTTTCTTAGCTCACCCGGAATGTCGGCCCGAGGTCCTTGATCTGGCGGACGAAGCCAAAAGCACCTCCGGTATGCTTGCCTACGCAGCAAACTCGGACAAAAGTGAATTTATTATAGGTACGGAAACGGGAATCCTTCATCCCCTTAAAAAGGCAAATCCGGGCAAGCGTTTTATCCCGGCTGATCCAAATATGATCTGTACTGATATGAAAAAAACCGGCCTGAAGGAAGTCTTGATTGCCCTTGAAAATCTGGAGCCAGAAGTCAGGGTTCCGGAGGAGATAAGGGTAAAGGCAAAGGGCGCGGTGGACCGTATGCTTGCCGTTCGCGCGAGGTGACCAAAGATTCAGCGTCGGATCTTTCTTTTAAAGAAAAGCCTGCTGAGTTTGGAAAGGCGTCTATGAATATATCCTCGAAAAAAGTAAAAACCAATCTTGAATACTTGCGAAAGCTTTTCATAATGCCTGACTCACCCGACAAATTTATTGAGTTCGGCCATGATCTGCTTGAGATGATCCACGATTTTTTTCAGGAAAAGGGAGGAATACACAGCAGTATCACACTGCCTGAACTCAGCAGGATTTTTGACCAGGCTGCGGTACCGGACAGCCCCGCCCTCATCAAAGACGTGCTCTCTGAGATAAAGAACAAGGTCATCGGTCATTCGGTAAAGGTGGGTAACCCCTATTATATCGGGCATATGACAAGCGCTATACCCTATTTTATGATTTTATTAGAGATGATCATTGCCGCACTGAACCAAAATCAGGTCAAGATTGAAACTGCGAAGGCCTCAAGCTTTGTGGAAAGAGAATTGGTTGCGTGGCTCCATCGCCTGGTCTTTAACAAAACAAACAAGTTTTACGAAAAGAATATTCAGAATCCTCGAATTGCCTTAGGCAATGCCACCGCAGACGGCACGCTTGCTAATATGACTGCCCTTTTGGTGGCTCGTGAAAAGGCGTTCCCTCCTGATGGGAAATTTCACGGGCTCCGTATGGAGGGAATGGACAAGGCACTGCGGCACTACGGGTGTGATAGGGGAGTGATTATTGTTTCCGAGAGAGGACATTACTCCATTAAGAAATCAGCCAATCTTCTCGGGGTAGGAGAGCACAATGTCCTCAATATCGGCGTTGATGAAAACAATCGTATGGACGTAAAAAAGCTCCGCCGAAAAATAAATAGCCTGCAACGGGGCACAACCGGAAACAGGACTAAGATTATTGCTATCGTGGGAATAGCGGGAACAACGGAAACCGGAAGTGTGGACAACCTTAAAAAAATAGGGGAAGTGGCCCGTGAAGTGGGGGCCCATTTTCATGTGGATGCGTGCTGGGGCGGTTCAGCCCTATTGGTGGATGAATACCGCCCCTTGTTCCGGGGGATTGAAGAGGCTGATTCCGTTACCATAGACACACATAAGCTTCTTTATTGTCCTATGACTATGGGCATTGTGCTCTTTCGCAACGAAAGGGACCTGCAGGTTATCAGGCATTCAACCCATTATGCCATTAGAAGGAATTCCGTTGATACCGGGCGGTTTACCATTGAAGGTTCCCGTCCTTTCGCCTGTCTTAAGCCATGGGCATCACTCAAGATAATCGGTAGAAAAGGATACGGGCTTCTCTTCAGACGGGCCAACAAAACGACCCATAACCTGAAAGAACTTCTGGACAGTTGCAATAATTTCGAGACGTTGAGTGTATCCGAACTTTTTATTCTGACATACCGTTTTATTCCGGGAAAAGTGAGAGAAAAACTCCTTGCATTGATGGATGTTGCGGCGTCTCTAAAGGATAAGGTTAAGGCCAGGGAGACAAGGCAGAAGATTAAAAAAATCAATTATTTTATTAACGCGCTTAACATAAAATTGCACAAGGCGTTAAGGAGAGACGACACCACTTTTGTTTCCAGAACGACCATGGAATCAACGCGATACCGGCCACAGAATATTGTGGTCTTGCGGGCGGTCTTGATCAATCCGCTGACCGACAGCCGTATTCTCAAGGAGATCGTGGATACTCAAAACCGTATTGGATTGCAGATCTGGGAAGAATTTGAATCGGCATACCGGAAAATGGTGAAATGAAAAAGTAAGGGCCAAACATGAAGGGCGCAAAAAAGACCAGCAAGAGATAGTTAACGTCCTCTTATCTTTGGCACTGTTTCATAGTCTTTATTCAATGTCGGCACAATGTAAAATCGGAACCTCTGGTTGGAATTACAAGCACTGGAGGGAAGTCTTTTATCCTCCCAAGGTTCCTGTTTCAGGGTGGCTGGATTTCTATACACGACATTTTGATACCGTGGAGGTAAATGCCACTTTTTACAGGCTTCCCAAGTTGGAAACCTTTGATAATTGGTACGAAAATACACCAAAAGGTTTTATCTGGTCTGTTAAGGCGAGTAAATACGTCACCCACACAAAACGACTCCGGGACTGCAGAGAACCACTTAATCGATTCTATGAATCCGCAGGGCGTTTAAAAGACAAGCTGGGGCCTATCCTGTTACAACTCCCGCCGAACATGACTTTTGAAAGGGATGTTTTTATCAAGTTTTGTAGAAATCTGGATCCGTCCTTCAAACATGCCCTTGAAATCCGGCATCCATCGTGGGTTGATCCTTTTGTTTTTAAAATCCTTCATGAGCACAACATTGCTTTCTGCCTTTCCGACACGGCGGGAAAATATCCCTATCACGAAGAAAAAACTTCTGATTTCATATACATTCGCCTGCACGGCTCTCGGAAGCTTTATGAATCAGAGTACTCAGAACATGAGCTTCAAGAGTGGGGCCGCAAGATCCGTAAATGGAATATGCCGACCTATGTCTATTTTGATAACGACTTTCAATGCAATGCCGTAAAAAACGCGCTGAGACTCAAAGACATCCTCACCATTTCCTGATACAGGATTTTGGGTTAGCCGCAGACGCACGCAGACCAACGCAGACTTCAGTAGTGGTTAAATTCCGACTCCCGCGAAGAGCAAATGTGTCTCCAATTATCAAAAAAATACCGGTTATTACCAGTCTCAACTCCTTCACTCCCTTAACCTACCGAGAGCCTAAGACAGTGAGAACCGCCGAAGAGCACAAGCCGAGTCGCTCAGGACAAACTGTCCGGGCCGAGACCTCTGTTTTTTCTGGCCCACGAGACGGACTCACAACATCATGAGGTTGACATTGGCTTTACGCACAAGGCGAAATTTGTCAATACCCTTTCTCGAAAAAGGGATATCTCATTAAATTTTATCGATGAATGAGAGCGAGGCCGGAATTGACTCATACAGCCAAATACTTCTGGTAAATAAGCTCATTATCAGCCCCAATTGGTCGGCAGACCCACTTTACTCTTCCTGGAGTTCGGGACATAGCTTTAAAGGAGGAGTTCTGCAGAAGAACCTCACCATAGTGCGGATCATTCAAGGTGATAAAAGTTTTCCTGTCTTTCCAATGATTCTCTTGTCATCCATCATTCAGCCTCCATGCCTTAAATTTCTGTTGCCATCCCAGTTGAGCGGCGGGCCCTGTGACGGCACTTTTGGGTTCCATTTAAAGATTACACCCTGTTGTTCCAATTTTATAACCTCAGCGCCGAATTCAGCGAGAAAATCACAAGTAGAAGGCGCTATGACAAGCGCGCATACCTCTAACACCCTAATGCCTTATAGCGACTCAGGCTTTTCGAAAAACTTTTCTATATCGAAAAGCTTGTGCATGAATTCATAATACGATTCTTGGGAATACATCTAACTTCCCTTTCTATACTTTAATTGTCTTCTGTGATT
>CAZIXY010000033.1:15236-17424 GCA_964543315.1 uncultured Desulfobacteraceae bacterium
ATTCTTGGGAATACATCTAACTTCCCTTTCTATACTTTAATTGTCTTCTGTGATTATAAGCAGGAATTAAAAAGTAATGATTTTTTAAAGCAATTTTTTAATCCTATAATTACATGTATTTATAAAATCGTGCAAAGGAAAACTTTTAAAAAGACCTTAACAACCGGATAACGGCTATGGTAAATTGTATTTTTGACCACTTTCATATCATGCCTTTCTATCAAAACATGTAGAGGGATGCGGGCGCAAGCCAGCGGGGGCGCTATTAAACAGGAAAGTTTAAACAAGTTAGTTTACCGAGATCTTACGAGGATGGCACTGTGTCTGACGAATTAAATTCAGGCTCCATTTTGAATGAAATCGGCGAAAGACTGGATGATATATTCGGGGAAGAAGAAGGGAAAACTGCGCCCCTGGAAAGCGAGAATGACTTTCAACTGGATGAACTGAGGGGTTTGATGTTCGCCATTGACAGGGAAATCAGCGATGAGATCATTGGTGCTATTAACGTTGAAGTCAAGCAACTCCAAAGATTGTATAATCAAGACACGCACGTCCTGGCTTTGCTCAAGATCATGTCACTAATCACAGGCTATATGAAATTGAAAAAGGCTGATGCTCATCCGCAAACTAACAGCTTGCTGAATTCGGTATTCAGGTGCATGGAAAATGTTATTGAAAACAAGGGGCTCTCGACCCATGAAAAAAGGATACTGATAGAAAGAGAAATCAACAATTTTAACACGTTCAAGGTGAAAATTTCGTCAAAGGCTGAAACTTCGGCCGAAGAAACAACACAGCGGGGCGTGCAGGATGCCTCTGAAGATTCGGAACCCTTGCCGCCACCTGATCCGTCTTCAGAAACCCCGTCACCAGGAGAGGTCTTTGCGGTCCCTGATGATTTACGCGAATCCCTGGTAGAAGAACTTGCTACTCTAAAAAGCCGGGTCGACGGCCTAAAAGTAGCATTCACAAGCAGTGAAGATTTAAATGGCCGTCTGAGAGAAGAATGTAAGGCGTTAAAAGACCAATTGAATGATATGAAAATGTTTCCTGCCGACTTAAATAAATTGCGCAAATATGTAAGAGAGGAATTCGTGTCGCTGAAAGGCCAGGTTGATCAACTGAAAGGGTTATCGGACGATTTTAAAAGTGTGCGGGGACAACTGGCCGGAGAATTTAGTAATATGAAGGGAAAAGTTAACGAACTAAAAGGGGAGTTGACCCGGCTTCGCGATGATCTAAACGTCGCCTGCGCTGAACTTGAAGCCATAAAAGGCTCGTTGTATGATCCCCAGACGGAATCTGTATCTGATGAACCTTCTCAGGATTCGCAAGAAATAGAGGAAGTTGAAGAATCCCCGGAGAAGTTGGAACCTAATCAGGACTGGAACCTTTTGGAGCAAGATCTTATTGCCGAGGGTGCACGTCCGGGGAATGAGGCCGAGGATTTTCAAACAGATAATGAGACTCTATTTGAGGACGATAAGCCCGGAGAATGGGACACGAAGGCATCTGATTCAAGCCCAGTAGAAAAAAACCCTGAGCCGGAATCCACGAATTCGGCAAGCTATTTTCTCTTTCAGATGGGGGGCAAGAAGTATGCCGTGAGTGGAGACAACGTCATCAAGGTTTCCAAAGCCGGGCACCGCCTGTTAAAAAAGGCGAGTGATAAAGGCGAACTCACAATGAATGACTGCAAGCGGGTGTTTTCAGACGTCAAACGTGGAATAGAACCGGTGTGGAGCCATCTATCTTCCAAGGGACTGGAAAAGACCACTTTTCATATTTTAACAGATAACCGGATTGACGGCCTTTTGGACACGAAAGGGGGTGGGATGCTGTTTCTGGGAAGCGGTGAAAAGCGCTCTATACTGTTTACGGACCAACTGCCAAAAAGAGAATGGCTTTCACGTGAAGACAAGATAAAGACTTTGAGCGGCCTTGAATATGTCAGCGGGTCCATCCAAAAAAGCGGCGAAAATGCTGAAAAATATCTGATTCTTGATGCTGACAAACTTTGTAAGAGATTGAGGGTTTCGATTCCAGCGCCGTTCACGAAAATATAATCCAGAACTTTGCAAGCAAAGAAGCACGAGATAGACTCCTGTTGAGAACAATGTGAATTTCCTTTATTTTCCAAACCTGCATCCTGGCTTACAATCTTATGGTCTGGATGATGTGGCTA
>CAZIXY010000034.1:0-17332 GCA_964543315.1 uncultured Desulfobacteraceae bacterium
CCTCACCCTCCCGCTTTGCGGGATTGCCGGACTTTTTACGAGTCCGTCAAATTTAACCCCTCTCAATTTTTTCGGGCTGATGCTCTTTTCTTAAAAGGTCATTCACGGTCTTGACAGGGTTGAATGTAATGGCCGGAACCTCCACAAAAAGGGTGATCCACCTGGCCATGCCCCCATTCCAGAGACCCGGATGTTCCAGTGCCTTCAGCTCCTTTCCGTCTTTTGATTTTTTAGATATAAAAACAGCGTTCTGGTCCACATACCGGCGAAGATCGAAAGCTTTTCCCTTACAGTTTCGCACACCGCACACCAGATCAACGGGATTAAAGTGCGTGGAGGAGTTCAAAATGGTCTGCTGCTTATTGGAGGAAGGATCGATCTGGGCAGTTTCCACGATCTGAAGACTCATCTCATCAGAGGTGTCTCTCACCCAGAAGGGCCCCCCACCCGGCTCGCCCTCACTTTTCACCATTCCACAGATCCTGATGGGTCGATTGAGTTTTTCCATAAAAAACGACCTTTGTGCGTTCAGAGACCCGTTTTCAACTTGTGCGGGAATGTCCACACAAAGTTCATCTCTCACGAAGTCCGCCATGTGCTCCAAAAAGGATTTCTCCGCATTGCCTGATAACAGCCTCTCCATGTAGTTGAAAACCTTTTTTTGAAGTAGGACAAGGTATCCACATAATATCTTCTTCCACTTAAATGTTTCGGGTTTGAGCCGGTCAGGAACCACATTATCTATATTCTTAATGAATATGATATCCCCGTTAAGATCGTTCAGATTTTCTATCAGAGCACCGTGACCTCCGGGGCGAAACAGGAGTCGCCCGGTGTTTTGGCGAAAGGGTCTATTCTTGAGATCCACCGCAATAGTATCCGTAGATCTTTTCTGTACGGAAAAGGTCACCTCAAATAATGTGCCGAATTTGTGCTCGTAATAGGGCCTTGTTTTCTCAAGCAGAGTCCCCAACGCCTCTAAATGTCCTCGCGATACCGTAAAATGAAGAACGCACTTTCCATCCTTGTCAGCAACATAATTCGCAGCTTCAACCAAATGCTCCTCGAAAGCAGTACGGCTTTTTTGCCCATAATCATGGAATTTAAGAAGGGCCTTTGGTAATACGCCGTAATTCAGGCCCGGTTCAGCTAAGAGATACCTGATAACCTCTGTGAACCGCCCTGTCTTTATAAGCTCATCAATGTTGAATCCCTTTTCCGACATCACTGATTTGAGATCTCTGAAAAATGCAAATTTACGGATTCCTTCCATAAATTCAAAAAGTCCCTTCGCTTCTGGCCGCCCTTCCAGCGCTTGCCTCTCAATGAGATGCCTTGTGACTTCCCTGTCCTGGTTCACATACTGAAAAAGAATTTTAAACATCCGGCTCGCCGCCCCTGAGGCAGGAACAAACTTGAGGCAGCGACCTTTCAAGGCCTCAGCCTCATAAATTTCTGTCAGTTCCTTTATTTCTTCCCCGGGAATGACCTTAATACCATCTCCAGGCATACAGGCCCTAATCAGATGAAGGAAAGGGGGCGGCTTTTTAAAAAGGCTTATGTGACTTTGCACTTTATCCACGGAGAGCCCATGATTCCTTATCTGCCGGATATCCTGTGAGGTGAAAATTTCCGGACCCATCTATTACTCCTTAAAGAAAAAGGATTTTCCCCAAATTTCCATCGCAAAACACATATATGTTTAGTTGACAATGCAACTCTTTGTCATGTCAACAAAAAAATGGATCGGCATCAAATCTCGGTAATAAACTGGATACAATAAATTTTTATAGAAATTTAGAAAAATGTACTTATAATAAGTGTATAATTTTCAGCCATTACCGTTTGCAGAATAAATCGCCTCAAACGGGCTCCATAAATTCTATGGCCAACACGAAAATTTCTCAAAATTAAATCTCTGGAGGTTTTCATAAATTGAATCCATTTTACAAAAATCTTGCTTTATGGCTTGTCATCAGTCTCATGATGGTGATGCTATTTCAGATCTTCAAACACCCCGACAGGAGCAACATTTCCGTCAGCTACAGTGATTTTCTAAGCATGGTGGAAAACGGAAGCGTCATCAATGTTACGATTCAGGGCGACAACGTATCGGGCATGTCCGCACAAGGCCCTTTCAAGACATTTGCTCCGAAAGACCCCGAATTAATCAACTTGCTCAGGACTAAAGGCGTCAAAATAACGGCAAAGCCTGGAGAGGATTCTCCCTGGTTTCAGGTTCTTCTATCATGGGTACCCATGCTGCTTTTGATAGGTGTTTGGATATTTTTCATGCGGCAGATGCAGGTCGGAGGAGGAAAGGCATTATCTTTCGGAAAAAGCCGTGCCAAGCTCATGACTGATTCCCAAGAGAAGGTAACCTTTGAAGACGTGGCAGGGATCGAAGAGGCCAAGGAAGAACTGCAGGAAATCGTTGAATTCCTACGTGATCCCAAAAAATTCACCCGGCTCGGCGGGAGAATTCCAAAGGGTGTTCTTCTGGTGGGCTCTCCCGGCACCGGTAAAACACTTTTGGGAAGGGCCATCGCCGGCGAAGCCGATGTTCCTTTTTTCAGCATCAGCGGGTCTGATTTCGTGGAGATGTTTGTCGGAGTTGGTGCCTCCAGGGTCAGGGACCTTTTTGTACAGGGCAAAAAAAATGCCCCATGCATCATTTTTATTGACGAAATAGATGCTGTGGGCCGACACCGCGGAGCAGGCCTTGGGGGTGGGCATGATGAGCGAGAGCAGACACTGAATCAGCTTCTCGTGGAAATGGACGGCTTTGAATCAAATGAGGGCGTCATACTTATCTCTGCAACCAACAGGCCGGACGTGCTTGATCCGGCCCTTTTAAGACCCGGCCGGTTTGATCGCCAGGTGGTTGTGCCGATACCGGATCTCAAGGGCCGTGAGGGAATTCTGAAAGTCCATCTAAGGCAAAAAATGATAGCCGATGACGTGGATGTTGCTGTCCTCGCCCGAGGCACACCGGGCTTTACTGGGGCCGATCTTGAAAATATGGTTAATGAGGCGGCCCTTATGGCGGCCCTCCGCTCCAAAGACAGGGTGGGAATGGTCGATTTCGAAGATGCCAAGGATAAGGTCCTTATGGGTACAGAGCGAAAAAGCATGATCATAAGTGATGAAGAAAAGAAAATCACCGCCTACCACGAGGCGGGACATACCTTAGTGGCCAGACTGACTCCTAACGCAGATCCTATCCACAAGGTTACCATTATACCGAGGGGCAGGGCCCTTGGATTGACCCAGCAGCTACCCATGGATGAAAAACACACTTATCCAAAAGAGTATCTGATAAGCACGATAGGCATATTAATGGGAGGAAGGGCTGCAGAGGAGATTGTCCTGGACCTGCAGACGACGGGAGCCGGAAATGATATTGAGCGAGCGTCGGATATAGCCCGCAAAATGGTATGCGACTACGGCATGAGCCAGGTGTTGGGCCCACTCACATTCGGCAAGAAGGAGGAACAGATCTTTTTGGGCAGAGAACTCTCGCAGCATAGAGATTACAGTGAGTCAACGGCACAGAAGATCGATGCAGAAGTGAACAGCATTGTGACCACCGCCTACAAAAAGACTTCTCAGATGATAAAAGACAACATCGAGACCCTTCATAGAATGGCCAAAGGCCTTCTTGAAAAAGAAACCCTGGACAGTCATGACATTGATGAAATAATGGCTGCCGGTGATGCACCAGAACCTCAAAAACCTGAGGCTGTGGCAACCTGAAAAAAGTAGTGAATCGAATGGATTTCAAGCTGAGCTGGGTAGACTACTCCTTAAACCTGGACCTGAGAACGCATGTCATGGGGGTATTGAATGTGACCCCCGATTCCTTTTCGGACGGAGGTAGCTATTTTGCGCTTGATAAGGCTGTCGAGCATGCCTTAGAAATGGCCAGTGAGGGTGCAGATATCATTGATGTGGGCGGAGAATCAACAAGACCCTATGCCCCAAAAATTTCCACCACCGAAGAAATGGATCGTGTCATTCCCGTGATAGAGGCCCTTTCTAAAGAACTCGCAATCCCGATCAGCATAGATACTTATAAACATGAAGTTGCGCAAGAGGCATTGAAGTGCGGAGCCTCCATAATCAATGATATCAGCGCGTTAAGGTTTGATTCTCAAATGGCTTCCACTGCAGCCACGGCGGGAGTTCCCGTCATACTTATGCATATGAAGGGGACGCCCGAAAATATGCAGGACAACCCCACCTACGAGAATCTCATTTCGGAAATCCTGGATTTTTTGAAAGATGCAGAAAAAAGGGCTAAGGCCGCCGGTATTAATGAAGATTTGATTATTCTGGACCCTGGGATCGGATTTGGTAAGACGTTTGATGACAATCTTAAAATTATCAGGGACCTTTCCCGTTTTCATATCCTTCAAAAGCCGATTTTATTGGGTCCTTCCAACAAGGCCTTCATCGGGCATATACTGGACAAAAAACCTGATCAGAGGGATACAGGCACAATGGCTACGATCGCATATATGGTGATGAACGGCGCGCATATTGTCAGGGCACATAACGTTAAAAAAACCGTTGAAACAATCAAAATCATTGAGGCCATAAAAAGGGGAAGCGTCCATTAATCTAAACCGAAAAAAAGGCCCTAAACCAGCCGGTTGGTTAAAGGTTGGAATCATGTTATTTTGTATAGATATAGGCAATACGAACATTCTTTTTGGCGTAACCGATAAGAGCACGCTTTTGAAACACTGGCGGATTAGAACCGAAAAAGATGCGACATCTGATGAACTGGGCATCCTGGTCAATAACCTTTTTCAATCCGCCGGGTTTAAAATGGAGAACATCAAAAACACCATAGTCTCTTGTGTTGTTCCTCCGTTATTAAATACGATCGAAGATTTCTGTCGCCGCTATTTCAACACCACACCCCTAATTGTCGGACCCGGAATAAAGACCGGAATGGAGATAAAATACGATAATCCCAAGGAGGTCGGGGCGGACCGCATTGTCAATGCTGTAGGTGCCTATGAAAAATATCATACAGCACTGGTGGTCGTTGACTTCGGAACAGCAACTACCTTTGATTACGTATCGAGAAAAGGTGAATATATGGGAGGAGCCATCTCGCCGGGCGTGCTGATATCCTGCGAGGCCCTATTCCAAAAGGCCTCAAAGCTCCCCAGAGTTGAGATATTTACTCAGCCGAAAAGCGTCCTGGCAAAGGACACCATCAGCAGTATGAATGTGGGAATTATTTACGGTTACGCCGGCCTTGTAGACGGTATCGTCAACCGCATGAAAAAAGAGTCCGGGGAAGACCTGACCGTAATCGCCACCGGTGGGCTCGCACCGATTATTTGCGATGTCTCAGAAACAATCGATCATGTCGAAGAATTTCTCACCCTACAGGGACTTATGAGTATCTTTGAAAAGAATCAATGATGATAGCTGAAAAAGTTATCTATTGGGATTCATCACCCTGCATCCAGTCCTCGGCTCCCCTTAGGAAGTTGAATTGACTGAATTGCCGAACGAATGATCGGCTCAATTAACGAATTGGTGTCCGCCAATCGTTCTATGTAGGTTTTAGTATCAGGCATTTTCTATTATTATTGTTTAAAAATCATACAAGTACTCACCGCATGGGCATAAAGCTTTTCTTGTTTATCCACTACTTTCCCCTCAGCGGTGGCTATGCGATTGCCCACATGAATGGTTTTGGCTTTACATTGCAGTGTCCCTATCACTGACTACATGAACGTCATATTCGTTCATCGCATCTAAAGCCGTTTGCGCTACACAAATATGGGCTTCGACACCAGTGACAACTAAGGTTTTTTCTTTAGAGGTCTTAAATGGGTGCAGAATTTCTCAGATGCGAAGCAACTGAATGTTATCTTTGAAACAGGCTGAAAGATGCTTATCTCACTTCTTATTTCCTTTACTGTATCCCCGAGGTTCTGCTGCTCCGTGAGAACAATAGGAATATCAACGATTTTAGAAAATCTGATAAGCCTGATGATATTTTCAATACTCCTACCGGCTTCTTCAATGACGCGAACAAGTTTTTCTTGAACATCGATGACAAGCAATGCACAATCTTCTTTTCTCAGTAGTGCCGAAAAGGATTTTTTCATCTTTGAGCCATCGATTCCATCATGAGGAGGTTTTTCTATATCCATCGCCTCACCTTCTCCTTGTATGCCGACCAGGCTTTCCCAAATTTTTCTTCAAGCATCCGCTCTTCAATTCTTATAAAAACAATCTCCATCAAGATAACGAATACTGGGATGACCACATATGGAGTCAGAGCCCCCATGAGGACCGCTATCCCGATGAGAATGAGCACCATGCCTACATACATCGGATGCCTGCTGATCCGGAAGACCCCTGTCGTTATCAAGGTTGTTGATTCTTCAAAGGGTTTTACCGTAGTCCCTGTCTTTTTAAAGGCTCCGTCAGCTAAAAGATTAAATATGATACCTATGACCAGTGGAACAACTCCCAAGAGGACCCATGGAAAAGAAATGACTCTTGATACCGGAAACAAAAAGTAAAGCACCAGCATGGCTGTAATTGAAGAAATTAGATATGTTGGCGGTAAGGCCTTTTTTTTTGACATGATATCTTTCTCCCATTTCCTATCTTCTAGACTTAAACTACGCACTGCCCGAGGCCCAACACCGGCATCAATCTGCAGGTCTGTTGGTGGCCATATGACGGCCACCGTCAACATTAAGCAGAACTCCCGTAATATAAGAACTCTGTTCCGATGCAAAGAAAAGAGCGGCTTCTGCAATGTCGGAAGGCTTACCACTTCTCCCCATCGGATGCAGGGGCCGCAGTTTCTCATAGAACTGAACGACATTCCCTTCGCCCACGGCGGGAGCGGCTAACTCCGTATCCTCAACAAGCGCCGGAAGTATACAATTGATACGAATGTTGTTCGATGCATTTTCCATCGCGGCCATCTGCGATAGTACCTGGAGGGCCGCCTTGGAGGCGCAGTAAACCCCGGCACCAGGAAATGCCTTGATTCCGGCAATTGATGATATATTGATAATGGATCCCCCACCGGCCTCTTTCATGTAAGGTAAAACATGGACCATGAGTCGCCAAGGGCCCCACGCATTCGTCATCATCATCTGGTCCCATTCGGAGATTGGTGTTCCGTCAAGCTGTCCGAACCGCATAATTCCGGCGTTGTTCACAAGGATATCAATCCCGCCCATTTCCCGTTCCACCGCCTGTGACTATTGCCTTCTTATTATCAAGCTGCCCCATATCCACCTCCTCCTATTACCTGAATCTTGTATGCATATCAAAAAAAAGTTTCATCTACTTGCATAGGTTTTAAGTCCATTTGCCTTTTTGCGTGAATAGCGTGTGATCGTCAAAAATGGGCCATTATGGGCCGAAAGGGAGGGACCCCGAATACCCTGTGGTAAGGTGCGCATTTTGAGAGTAGAAGAAAGCTGACGCGGCCTTTCATATCCTCCTTTTCCTCATCCAGGCTGTCAAAATTTCCACCGCCTTTCGAAATAATCATGTCGGCGGTCCTTACCAGCTCCCTTACTTCGGTGGAACATCGCCGAATCCGGGTACCTGGAAAAGGACCCTGAATTCCGTTTTCAAGCACCCTCACGACTCTGTCCATCCCTGTGAATTGAGCCTCCTCCAGCGTGGAATCGTTCATAGCCGGCATGCTTCTCACCACATAGACGATATCCGGATTACAGATCTTCCGTATCGCCTCGATGAGAAGCCTGTCAAAAACAATCTCTCCCGAGTTGTCTCCAAAAATCAGGACGAGTTTACTTCGCGCAAGGCGATTTTTAAATTCTTCGTATTCCTTTACAGGAATCTCAGATTCGAGGTTTTCACGAATGGTACGCTCTAAATGCTCCATACTGTGTGGCACCATAAAGTCGATGGCGTTTCCCAGAATGGATAGTTTAACCGCTGTAAGAAGTTGATCGGGGGACTCCTCTATAAGCGATCGGAGGGATGGATAAAGTTTCAAAGCAATATCGTTCTGCTTCTTCTTCGCCGAAGAAAAGGGATCCTGGTCTCCTGACGCCCTCATGATTTTGGTCATGACCAACTCGATAACATCCGGACTTGTTGTGTCAGAGAAGTCTAATCTGAGGGAAGGTATCTTCAGGATCTCGGCAAAGATTTTCCTGGCATGGGATTCATCAAGATCGAGCAGCCTGATCATAGAAGCGGACATGTTCAGTATGCAGGGTATGCATTCAAGTTCGAGAAGCATCTTTTTTTCCTTTCAACAAAATATGGCCTTGGTGCGGAACCTATCTCCTTTATACATTCAACAGTGTTGATAAAAGAAATTTTTTGATTTATAGCTTCTACAGCACGGCTGTGTTTGCGTATCTATATATATCACAGCGCACGGCAAAAATACCTGTTGATTTTTCTATCTATAGATAATATCCTAATTTTATTATGGAAATCAAGAATAAATTCAGATAGACTGGGGGACAAAGGAGATTATCCATTATCAATAAGAAAACAATTATAAAACCCCCGGGACTAAGGCAGGGAGATACCATCGGCGTCATTTCTCCTGCAGGGCCTGTTGATGAACCCGAACTTCAAGCAGGAATAGAACTGCTGAAGTCCTCTGGATTTAGTGTTCGTCTTGCTCGCCATGTCTATGAAAAAACCGGGTACCTGGCAGGAGAAGACAAGACCCGCCTTTCCGACCTGCATGACATGTTCCGCGATAGAGATATAAAGGCCATTTTCTGTACCAGGGGCGGATACGGGACCATGAGACTCCTTGGTGATATCAATTATGAGATAATTAAGGAAAACCCGAAGATCTTTGTGGGATACAGTGATATCACGGCACTTTTAATGGCTATCTTGAAAATGACCGGCCTCATCACTTTTCACGGCCCCATGGTGCGCGGACTCACAACAAGAAATCAAGGAAACTGGGAGAACCTGCTTCACGCAATCTCTTCTACTGAGCCTTTAAAAGTAAGTTTCCTGGAGGGGACCACTCTCGTGGAGGGCAAGGCAGACGGAAAACTCATGGGTGGAAACCTGAGCATGCTCTGCCATCTTGTTGGGACCTCCTATTTTCCTTCTCTTGATGGCTGTATCCTGTTTGTGGAAGAAAAAGGAGAGGCTCTTTACAGACTGGACAGGATGCTGAACCACTTAAGGCTTTCTGGGCAGTTAGCGGGTCTTTCAGGCCTCATATTGGGTGGATTTGAGGATTGCACCGATATGCCTGCAATTAAGGATCTGATGGTTGATATCCTGTCAGGCCTGGATATACCACTGGTGACAGGTCTTCCGGTAGGCCACGGACTGAAAAATCTGGCCCTCCCCCTGGGTTTGCCGGCTAAACTCGATGCGGATTCCAAGACCATTTCCCTCTCGGAAGCAGCGGTCATTTGAAACATGCCTGTACACGATAAGCTCACATCGCTCAACAAATGGATTAAGGAAGGTCATGCTTCGGCCAATGTAATTGGCCTTTCCGGTTCCGAACAGTCCTATTTTTTTTCGCTGTTTCTGAAAAATCTCCAAAAACCCTGCCTGGTTATCCTCCCAAGCAGAAAAGAAGCAAAAAAGCTACATGAAGAGCTCCGTTTCTTTATGTCGGAGCCTGATGTTCAGATGGCCCCGGATGGCATTCGACTGCATGAGTTTCCGCCTTATGACCTCTCGCCCTTAACAGGACTCAGTCCACACAGGGAAATTGTGACCAGGCGGCTTCAGGCCCTGTATGCATTAATTTCAGACAAAAACCCGATCGTTATTACTTCTATTGAGGCATTATTTTTAAAGATTCTTCCAAAAAAGGAATTTGTCAGGCATCTGGAGTACCTTGAGGCGGGCGAAGAAATAGAAAGAGACATGCTTCTTAAAAAACTGGAAATCTTTGGTTACCAGCGAGTATCCCTCGTTGAAGAGAGGGGCGACTATTCAGTCCGTGGGGGTGTCATTGATCTGTTTACACCGCTTTATCCGTTACCTGTTCGTCTCGAATTCTGGGATGATCGTCTTGAATCGATTCGTCAATTTGACTCACTAAGCCAGAGATCGCAAACCAATCAGAATGAAATGATTCTTCTTCCTGCGAATGAAATCATCAGGGATCAATACAATATTAGTAGGGCTCGATCCATGGGAAGGCTCCCAGATGAAGCAAAAGAAGGAATAGGCTTTTCCGGACAGGAGGCCTGGTTGAATCATTTTTATCCGGAGCTTGATACCCTATTTAATTATCTTCCTGCAGAAGGTCTTATCTCAATTTTTGATCGACATAGAGCAAAATCTGCGGTGGGAAAGAAAAGAGAAATGTTTCAGGAAAATGCGGTCAAATTCCGCAAGGAGGCTGAAGCAAAGGGTCATCCTTTCCCGGATATTGAAGGCATTCTCATCCCTTCTGAGGAAATAGCCGCCCAATTAGAAAACCATCAGCGACTTGACTTTATGGAACTGGGCCTGGGTTTCGGGGGCCAACCGAAAAAGACAATTCGTTTCGAGGGCCAGTTTAAGTTTGAAGACGACCTGGTGGTGAAACTCGCCACTAAAGGCCGGTTTTCCATGGCTCCTTTGGCGGAAAAAATCTCAGAATGGATCTCATCACGGTCCAGGGTCGTTGTCGTAAGCCGTACCGAACAACAGGCAACCCGTCTGAAAGAGATCCTTGAAAACTACGAAGTTGCGGTGGACCGGGTGGCCCGGAGTTGGGCTGAAATACCGAACACACCCGGTCTTAATATATGCCTGGGCCGTATTTCAAAAGGATTCACGTGGCCGGATCTCAGTCTCTATGTAATCAGCGAAGATGAAATCTTCGGCCCGAAGAGGGGTCTCTCAAGGGCGAAGCGAAAAGCGCGAGAAAAGGCGATTACTTGGTCAAGCTTCAGTCAACTTAAAGCCGGAGATTTTGTTGTCCATGATGATCACGGAATCGGTCGCTACGCCGGCCTCAAAAAAATGGACATAGCAAACAGGACCAACGATTATGTCATCATCGAATACGCAAAAAAAGACAGGCTTTACATTCCCGCCGATCGAATCAGTATCCTGCAAAAGTATGTTGGTGCGGATGAAAGACATCCGAAGCTGGACCAACTAGGTGGTCGCTCCTGGGGCATCGCAAAGAAAAAAGCCAAAACCTCCGTTATGAAGATCGCAAGGCAGCTTGTAGAAGTTTATGCCTTGAGAAAATATCGAAAAGGATATGCCTTTTCTCCTCCCGATCATTACTACCGGGAATTTGAAGCCGCATTCGAGCATGAGGAAACCCCGGATCAGACAAAGGCAATTGAAGATGTTCTGGACGACATGACATCAGATCGACCAATGGACCGCCTCATATGTGGTGACGTAGGTTTCGGAAAAACAGAGGTGGCGGTTCGGGCAGCATTCAAGGCCGTGTCCGATGGAAAGCAGGTGGGACTTCTGGTTCCTACCACGGTCTTGGCTGAACAGCACGCTTTAACTTTCAAAAAAAGGATGGATCCATACTCCATCCGTGTCGGAGCTATCAGCCGGTTCAAGAGCAGGGCAGAACAGTCGGAGATCCTGGGGAAATTACGATCCGGAAAAATTGACGTTATGATCGGGACGCACCGGATGCTCCAAAAAGATGTCAAATTCAAGAATCTGGGCCTCCTCATTATTGACGAAGAACAAAGATTTGGCGTCAAGCAAAAAGAGGTATTGAAAAGATACAGATCCTTGGTAGATGTCCTTGCAATAACCGCCACACCCATCCCCAGAACCCTTCATATGTCCCTAATGGGAATTAGAGATCTGAGCATAATTGAAACAGCACCGGAAGACAGGCTCTCCATCCAGTCATATTTATCCCCATACGATGAATCCCTCATCGTTCGTGCCTTGAAGTCAGAGCTGGAAAGGGGAGGTCAGATATTTTTTGTGCACAACACGGTACGAACGATTGAGCACATGACCGATCAGCTAAAAAAGCTGCTTCCTCAGGCACGTTTTGCAATTGCCCATGGCAAGATGAAGGAAAGAGAACTTGAAAAGACCATGATGCGTTTTCTTAACAGGGACATCGATGTACTGGTCTGCACAACGATAATAGAGGCCGGTCTTGATATCCCATCCACCAACACCATTATCATCAATGAAGTGGATCGCCTGGGTTTGGCACAGGTTTATCAATTAAGGGGCAGAGTCGGAAGATCCAAAGAAAAAGCCTACGCCTATTTGCTACTGTCAAATCACTCAAAGCTGACGCGGGATGCGGAAAAGAGATTGAAGGCCCTGATGGAATTTTCACACTTAGGTGCCGGGCTTCACCTTGCTATGCATGATTTGAAAATCAGGGGCGGCGGGAATATCCTTGGTTTCGCTCAGGCAGGGCAAATTTCTGCAATCGGTTATGAACTCTACATGAAACTGATAGAAAGGGCTATTGCGGAGCTCAAGGGTGAAGAGTGGCACGAAGACATCAACCCGGAAATAAATATAGATGTGCCCGCCTTTTTGCCAGAAGATTACGTCATAGATACTGATGTCAGGCTGAATCTCTATAGAAGGCTATCCACGCTTCGTGAGGAATCCGGTCTTGAAGCCATGGCTGAGGAGATGAAGGATCGCTTTGGCCGGCCGCCGAATGAGGTGCGAAACCTTGTAGGTATAATGTCTATCCGGCTGCTTTTGATGCAACGGGGAATATCCCGGTTGGAAGTAGAAAGAAATAGCCTTACACTATCCTTCTCTCAAAAAAAAAATATAGATTCTGAAAAATTGATCCAACTGATAAACAACCAGCCCGGGAAGTATCGGTTTTTGTCACAATACAAACTGAAAATCGAAACAGACATGCTTTCCTCCCTTGAGGATTTCCATAAGATAGAAAAAGCTATCAAAAACATTCCCGTCTTTTAGATTATCCACCTTCGGCGGGTCCCACTTTTATCGTGAAAAAAACGGAAAAAAGGATAATGCTGAGTAAAAAAATGTGCTTGCATTTTCCTAAGTTATTGGTAGTCTAAAGGTTTTAGACATTTAGATGCTTCCGGCCAGCCTCATAATGCGTGTGTTTTTTGTTTTATTGACGTTAGGGTAAAAATACGGCGTAATGGTTTTGCCTATTTCAATTTGAGGATTTTCAGAATCCCTTAAAAACCGTTTGCCGACAAATTGTTGTTTCATGGCTTATTCGATGCTTAACAAGAACCGGCTTTTGTTTAAAATTTACGGTTTTCTCTTCTGCCTCTGCTTGGTCCCTATTATAGTTCTCGGCTGTGATCTGTTTGAAAGGGAAAAAGAGGACTCGGTCCTTGTTATTGGCTCAAGACACATTGCTCCTGATGAATTAAAAAAAGATATGGCATTTATAACCTTAGGATTAGGTTTGCCGAAAGTCTTGCTTACCCCGCTGAGAGATCAACTTATTGAGCAGATAGTGGATCATTACTTGATCATGGAATATGGGCGGGAAAAAAAGATCACCCTATCCGAAAGTGAGCTCCAAAAAGCCATTATCGGCATTAAAAAGGAATATACTGAAGATGCCTTTCAGGAAGCACTGCTTAGGGGATACGTGGACTTTGAAGAATGGAAGAATCGACTCGGAGAGCAGCTTCTTAAAGACAAAATAATAAGAAATGCCATAACAAATATTTCGCCCCCAAGTTATATGGAGATTCAGCGCTATTATGAAAAAAACCGGGATGAATTCAGATATCCCCGAATGTTGGAATTCCGGCAAATCGTCACCAGAACCAAAAAAGAAGGCGAAAACCTTCTCAAACGTTTACGTAAAGGCGAGTTGATGAGTGAACTTGCCATAAAATATTCCATAGCACCTGAGGCTGGAAATGGTGGTAAGGTAGGATGGGTTGCCCTCGGCCATCTTGACGAATCCATGGAGAAGGTTCTTTTCTCAATGTCGCCGGGAAAAAAGAGCCCTGTTATCAAGACTCCTTACGGGTATCATATCTTTGAAGTACTATCCATTAGACCTGAGGGCATGAAAAAACTCCCGGAAGTCATTTCCGAAATCGAATCAATGTTCATCAATCGAAAACGCAATGCCGCATTCGAAAAATGGCTTGGGGAACTGAGGACACATTTTAAAGTGCAAATCAACAAACAGCTACTAAATACACTGGAGCTATCCTAAATGAAAAAACGGAAAATTTTTTCTATAATTTGTTCGGGCGTGCTGACGCTTATTTTGTGCCATCCCATTTCTGCCGAAATAGCAAACAGGGTTGTGGCTTTCGTCAACAACGACATTATAACGCTCCACGAACTGAATAAAGAGATAAAGAAAAAAACAGGACTTTCACCCGAAGTTCTCAAAATGCAGGACGAAAAGGCTTACCTTGAAACGGGGCGAAAAATCTTAAATAGCATGATAGACGAAAAAATTTCCCGTGATAAAATAAAAGAACTGAAAATAAGGGTGACTGAAGCGGAAGTAAATAATGCCGTAAAAAAAATTGAACAGAACAACCGCATAACCCACGAAGAGCTTTTGGAAGCCCTTAAAAAGGAAGGGTTGAATTATAAGTCATACAGAGAAAACATAAAGAATCAGATAGAAAGGATGCGCCTGATCAACTACGAAGTAAAATCAAAAATTATTATCCGGGAGGAAAGCATTTTAGAGTATTACAACCAACACAAAGACGAGTTCGAAACAGAAGAAAAAGTGCGTCTTGCGGCCATATTTCTAATGCAAAAGGACTCTTCAGATCAGGCTGAGAGAAGATCCCTTGAAAGGAAAGGCAAAAAAATCCTTTCCCGGCTCAAAGACGGCGAAGTTTTCGGGGAACTGGCAAGGCAGTTTTCCCAGGGGCCGGGAGCCAAAGAGGGCGGTGATCTTGGCTATTTCAAAACCTCCCAACTTGATCCCCAACTCACAAAGATCGTGAAGGATCTATCCCCTGGAGACGTGAGCGGTCTCATCACAACACCGGGGGGGATAAAAATTATCAAGCTTTTAGAAAAACAGCTAAAAGGCGTAAAAACCTTAAAGGAAGCAAGGGAGGCTATTTACGGGGATCTTTACCTGGAAGAGGTTAACAAACAGTACGCCTCCTGGATCAAAGAATTAAGAAAAAAGGCCTATACAAAAATCAATTTTTAAGATCTTTAATAAATGACGGACTATCAAAAAGTCGGCCAATCGCGCACAGCGGGAGGACGAGGAATGAGCCACAGTAAAGATACAACACCCCGAGAGCCTGAGACACAAAAAGACCTGGAACCAGATGAGGAAAACATGGGAACAGGCTCTGCTTCAGAAGTCAAAATCGGGGATCTTCTTAAAAGTGAACGAAAGAAAAAGGGCCTCAGCCATTCAGAGATCTCAGAAATAACCTGTTTGAGGGTCTATATCCTGAAGGCTTTGGAGAATGAAGACTGGGAGAACCTTCCCTCACCTGTCTTTGTGACAGGTTTCATACGTTCCTATGCCCAAGCCCTCGGGCTGGATGAGAGCCGACTTGTGAGCATTTACCAGAGAACATTTCCATTAGAAGCCTCCATTCCCAGGCCTCTTATGGAACCTGCCAGGAGTAAAAAACCGCTTTTCGTTCTGTTTGTTTTTCTTTTGTTGACAATGGCAGTCGCTTATTACCTGTGGAAGGAGTACCCGAATCGCCAAAAAATTTCGACCGGTCCTGAGACAATCACTCCAGCAGGTAATACGATTGAGAAACCCAAAACTCCCATCGAGCTTGTTGCTGGTCATGAACCCGTATCCTTGGAGAAAAAGGATGAAACCACCTCAGCAACACAAGCTGATCTGAAAGCAACTGTCGGGGATAGCCCGGGAGCACAATTGGAGGAGCAAAAAGAAAAAACGATCCTAATGACCCAATCAGATCTAAAAACGACTGAAGGTGAAACCCGAGACGTACAAAAGGCGAAGAAGGAAGAAAAGGAGGACCGCCGATCCTCAATCGAAATACCAGCACAAGCCGACCATGAAACATTATCTATAATTGAGGATTTTCCCCTAACCCTTACGGCTTACGTCAGGGAGAGGACGTGGCTTAAGATTTACGTAGACGATGGGGATCCCAAAGAATACATTTTCAACCCGGGGAATAGTCATGAGTGGAAGGCCCGGGAGGGTTTTGATGTAATAATTGGCAATGCCGATGGCATTGATCTCGAATTTAACGGCGAAAAGATTGAGAACTTAGGGGCGCCAGGGCAGGTGGTTCGCCTGGTTTTTCCCCAATATTACCTGGAAAGATCACGGAACTAAAATGGAAAACGTTTACGACATCTTCGAAAGCAGAGGTTTTACTGAACAGGTTACAGATGAAGAAGCTGTGCGGGCACTACTGAAAGAGCCCAGGACCTGTTACATCGGTTTTGATCCAACCGCAAAAAGTTTTCACATCGGGAGCCTTCTTCCCATCATGTCTCTGGTTCATATGCAGAGGGCGGGACACAGGCCGATCGCAGTCATTGGAGGGGGGACAGGTCTTGTGGGTGATCCCAGCGGAAAAATGGAGATGCGTCCCATAATGACGCGTGAGGAAATAGATTCAAACGCCGAAGCATTAAAAGGCCAGCTCTCGCGTTTTATCGATTTCAGCAACGAAAAAGCACTCATGGTAAATAATGCCGACTGGTTGACAGAACTGGGTTATATTGACTTTTTAAGGGACATCGGTCGTCATTTTAGCGTGAACAAAATGCTGGCGGCAGAAAGCTACAGGGCCAGACTGGAAACGGGTCTCAATTTTATCGAGTTTAACTATATGCTTCTTCAGGCATATGACTTCTGGTATCTGTTTAAACACTACGATTGCCTTATTCAGATGGGCGGAAATGACCAGTGGGGCAATATCCTTGCGGGCACAGACCTCATAAGACGAATGGACAGTGCTACCGCTCATGGAATTACATTTCCGCTCCTGACCACCTCTTCAGGAATTAAAATGGGCAAGACCCATAAAGGGGCAGTCTGGCTTGACCCGGAACTGACTTCCCCTTATGAATACTACCAATACTGGATCAACCAGGACGACAGTGATATTGAACGCTTCCTTGCGTTATTCACTCTTCTCCCTTTAGATGAAGTACGGCGATTAGCTTCCCTGGAAGGTTCAGATATAAGAGCTGCCAAGGAAGTGCTGGCATACGAGACAACCAGATTGTGCCACAGTAAGAAAGAGGCTGATATGGCTCAAAAGGCCTCTCGGCAGCTGTTTGGCTCTGAAGAATCAGAACCTTCTGGATCAGCCCCGTGTTATAGTGTAAGCGAAGAAGAACTTGCAAAGGGTATACCGGCATACATCCTCTTTGAAAAAACCGGTTTGTGTAAAACCCGGGGTGA
>CAZIXY010000035.1:0-17314 GCA_964543315.1 uncultured Desulfobacteraceae bacterium
AATGAAATTCATGTTTAGACTTATCAATAAAACACATTTCGTGTTCAGGCTCCAGGAGGAAAAGCGCCCTGAAAACTAAAACAGGCTCGAATGTTTTTGGTATCAGGGGCCCTACATGGAATACAATAGGTAACGTTGAAAAACACGGTTATGGGCATTCGGGAAATCATTTAAATCCCCTACCCGTCATCTTGTCCCGTCATCTTGTCCCGTCATAGCCTTTGCGAAGACGGAAGCCTTGGCGAAGACGGAAGCTTTAGCAAAGGCGGGTGTCCAAGTCTTTCAGTTTTGCAATATTCCATTGACAATCAGAACCTAAAGTATTTAAGATCTTAACAATTGCTAAAGCAGTGGCATCCACTGTTTCAGATGCTTTGCAGTGCCCACCCATAACCCGAAAGGGGCATAATGAAAAAAAAACAGGACATCGTCAGCGCGGCAACCCACCTGTTTGCCGAACAGGGTTTTGACGGCACTTCGACTTTCCAGATAGCCCAAAAAGCGGGTGTTACCGAACCCCTCATCTATTATCATTTCAAATGCAAGGACGACCTTTTCAGCCACATCCTTGAAAAATCATTCCAGGAATATTTTGCCGGCATCAATTCCCTCAAAAGAGAGACGGGGACCCAATTCGAAAGGATAGAAGGGCTTATTGATTTCCATTTCCGGTTTGTGGAGGAGATGCCGGATGAGACCTAAATGGGTGTGATGATCTGTCCCGCAAGGCTCAAGGATCCGGAGCATATTTGTACGAGAATGATCCGGCGCCAGATGGAACTTTTACATGACTATCTTACGGACTGTCTGGAGGAGGGGATAAAGAGCGGTGAACTCAATCCGGTCCAGGATCCCGATACGGTTAATCTCCTTATCGGCATAATGATGGGGGTTCTCAGGCAGAGGGGGTTGGGGTTTGAACGTCTCATCGGTATGCGGGATGTTATGGTCAATTTTTGCAAAAGAAGCCTTGTCAGGAAGTGAATCCTGCTTGCCAGAAAGAAGTTTACCCAGGTAAAACCCTGTACTAATTCCCGGTAACTATGAAACTGGTCTAAATTGATAGTATAAACAAATAATTAGAATGGTTAGTTCGATTATTAAATTAGCAATTGAAAGAACGTGTCACGGCTTTTTTCCTTTGAGAAACGGACGCATGAATAAGGAAAAGAGCCCCTCTTGCCCTGTTAAATCCCATGATGGTATTTGATTGGTGTGAAATTGCAAATTGTTTCATCAGGGCTGAAAGCTTTCTTTGTTCAGGGAGGGTAAAATGACAAATGATATTTACAGGCAATTACAGGAACGGCTGGACGGCTATTCACTGGGTTTTCCTGCCACGGATTCCGGTATTGAGATTGAGATTTTAAGAGAGCTTTTCAGGGAAAAAGACGCCGAGATGTTCCTGAATCTTTCGCAAAAGTTGGAGACGCCGGAAAATGTGGCCCGTCGTATAGGCGGGCCGCCCCATGAAGTCGGCGCTCAACTGAGCGCCATGGCTGAAAAGGGGCTCCTCTTTCGCATAAAGAAAGGGGAGGTGGTAAAATACGGCGCCATCCCGTTTGTGCACGGCCTGTTCGAGTTTCAGGTGGCAAACCTGAAACCCCGCATGGCCGATCTGGTTGAGGAATACATGCAGGAGGGATTCCATGAGGCCATCACAAAGGGGGCGACCGCGTTTTTGCGCACGGTCCCTGTAAATAGCACTGTAGAAGTTATGCACAATGTGGCGGCCTACGAGGACGCGAGCGAGATACTCAGGAGGGCAAACAAGATCGTGGTGACCGACTGCATCTGCCGAAAGCAGAAGCAATTGGTGGGCCAGGGCTGCGGAAAGGCGCTTGAGGCGTGTTTTATGTTTGGTTCCATGGGGCAGTACTATGTGGACAAGGGTATGGGACGGGAGATAGGCGTGGACGAGGCCTTAAGGATACTGACGGAGGCCCAGGAGGCCGGCCTTGTGACCCAGCCGGCCACGGCGCAGAATCCGGGGGGCATGTGTAACTGCTGCGGTGACTGCTGCGGCGTGCTGACCTCCCTGAAAAAGCACCCGAAACCCGCGGAAATAGTCTTTTCCAACTACTATGCTGTTGTGGACCGGGTTGAATGCAACGGTTGTGAAACCTGCCTGGACAGGTGCCAGATGGAAGCCATTAAAATGAATGAGGATGAATTGGCCGAGATAAACCTGGATAGATGCATCGGGTGCGGCCTGTGCGTGGCAACCTGCCCGCAGGATGCTATTGAAATGATCCCGAAACCCGAAGCCCAGCGCCGCACACCCCCGGTAAATTCCGCCGCACAAATGGCATTTATGGCGGACATAAGGGGCGTTGCTTGAAATGAATAAACCGCATGGCTGAAGATTGAATACATGCCTGACCCTTTCATTGGGCAGTCTGGAGAGAATCGGGAATGAAAACAGGGAGGTTAAAAGATTTAAAAGTGAGAAACAGGAATAAACGTTTTTTTGTCCTTAGCATTGCCTTGGTGATGGCTTGCGCCGGTACCGTTTCGTGCGTATTGGTGGAAAGCCTTGAAAAATATATGGGATATCAGTGGAGGCTGCCCCGTCCCGTTGTCATTGAGGGCAAAGGACCGGAAGCGGCCGTTAATTTTTCGTTTATTGCATGGGTTGCCGGGCCGGATGGCAAGGGATCCACAGCCTTGCTTCTGCGGGACAGGGATCCTTTTTCTCTGGAGCTTTCCGAAGGAAAGGGCGCCTGGCTGCCTTATCACTGGAGTGACGGGAGTCGTTTATCGGTCGCCGGGGATGGGTTCAGTAGCCTGCTGAATGGAAAAAGGGTGGTGCTCGATCTTTCCGCGGATAAGCCTGGCTTGGATTGGATTTCAAGGGCGAATCCCCGGGAGATTGCCCACTTGAGGGCGTGCATCCTCACAGGTCCGGTTGGTGGAGCCGGGTCTTTGCAATGGAAAGCGTTGGAGAAGATCTCTCAGATCAAGCCGGACATGGCGTGGGTGGTAACGAGTAAAGAGGCGCTTCACCGGGTACTGGAGACCTTCGACCCTCCGTGGCTCATGATCGACCTGAGCACACCTCTCGCATCTAAGGATATGGCTCTGATTTCAAAAAAGCGGAAATTGGAATATCTCATCTTTGGGGCCAAGGAAATGGGCGAAGGCGTCTCGTTGAGGTTCCCCAAAAGCCTGCATACCCTGGTTCTTTCAAAATGGGATCCCGGGAAAACAGGGCCGCTCCCCGAAGACCTTAAATTCCTCAAAGCCTTAACGATCAGGGAATCTGCTATAAGTTATCTTGCGGGGATCCCCTGTCTTGAAAACCTGGAAGAACTGCACCTGGTTTCATGCCCCAAATTGACGGATCTCAGCGTACTGTCCGGCAAACAATCCTTAAAGGCGCTGACACTGACGAATTGCAAAGGTGTGTCCGACCTCTCGGCGATAAAAGACCTGAAAAACCTCCAGTGGCTCGGCCTGCCGCCGGGCACCTCACAGGTCCAGTTTGAAGAATTGATAAGCAAACATAGCGGATTGCGGGTTCTTGAGATTATTGAATGCGGGAAAATCAGGGACATGAAACCGGTTGGAGCGCTGAAACAGCTTGAAAGCCTGGTCGTTTTGGGCGGCAGGGTGGATGCCGGCCATCTGAGGGATCTGAAAAGCGTTCGTTTCCTGGCCCTTTCAAAAAAATCATTTAAAAACAGGCAAAATATTGAGGCAATAAAAAAGGCCCATGCTGGTATGGTGATTGTCCATGCGGAACCCTTTTGCCTGGGCTCTGGGTGGATCCTGCTGCTGTGGCCTGCTCTGTTCACGGGATGGATACTGGCCCGTCGACGATCCGGCAAAGGACGCCCGGTTGAAAGACATGCTTGAGACGAGTTTTTGCTTTAAAAAAGAGGCATCACCTGTTTCCAGGGCCCTTATGGTGGCTGCGGGGATGTGTGTTTTTGCCTTGTTCGTCCACAGTAAATATCCCCTCAAAGGCATTTCCGCCCTCGGTTTGGGCATGACCTTTCTGACCCTTTTCACCGATCTGAGGACAGAAAGCCACCCGGCCGTCCTGATCGGCGCCACGGAAGAGGTCCTGTATCGCGGCTACATCCAGGGACGCGTTCGCAGATTCGGCCCGTTCAAGGCGGCGGTCTTTGCGGCTCTCTGTCACAGTGCCTATAAAGGCTCTTTATTCGTCTTTCACAACCAGCCGGTGGATATCAACATGTTCCTTCTCGTGGCCTGTACATTCACGGTCGGTCTGGTACTCGGGGTTCTGAGGGAGCGGGCGGGG
Organism: uncultured Desulfobacteraceae bacterium; assembly: GCA_964543315.1. Taxonomy (GTDB): domain Bacteria; phylum Desulfobacterota; class DSM-4660; order Desulfatiglandales; family Desulfatiglandaceae; genus JAFDHL01. The sequence goes on from CAZIXY010000035.1 coordinate 4,271, forward strand.
AGCCTGCTGCCCGCGGTTGCCGCGCACGTGGTGTTCGATATCGTGGCCTATGGGGCATACGCTCAAGCGCCGTGGTGGGTCTGGTCTTGAATAAGAAGACAGGGGGTGTTTAATCGGGGTGAGATTGCGAATCATTTTACCGGGGCTAATCGCCAATCGCTGAAACCTAACAACTGTTTTTAAAAGGAGGACTATTATGAGTGAGCATCTTGATGGAGCTTTTTTGCAGAGGGACAGGGAAACCTATGCCATTGTCCCCAGGACACCCGTGGGAATTGTGACACCGCAGGTACTTGAGCAGATCGCGGAGGTGGTCAAGAAGTACAAGATCCCGGTATTGAAAATAACCTCCGGTCAGCGCATGGCCCTCGTGGGAATCAAAGAGGAAGATGTGGCCCCTGCCTGGAAAGATCTCGGCATGGATGTGGGGAGGGCCACGGAACTGTGCGTGCACTATGCGCAGGCATGTCCCGGAACCGCCGTGTGCCGGTTCGGGGTGCAGGATTCACTGGGCATGGGACTGGAGCTGGAAAAGCTATTCATCGGCATGGAACTTCCCGCCAAGGTGAAGTTCGGTGTGTCCGGCTGTCCCATATGCTGCGGGGAGAGCTATGTGCGCGATGTTGGGGTGCTCGGCAAAAAGAAAGGCTGGACCCTTATTTTCGGGGGCAATGCCGGAGGCCGTCCGCGCATCGGCGATGTGATCGCCGAAGACCTGGGCAAGGAGGAGGTCATTGACCTCGTCAAGCGATGCCTTGATTATTACGCCGCTAACGGCAAGAAAAAGGAGCGCACTGCCCGTTTCATGAACAGGATAGGGGTGGATTCCTTCAAGGAAGCCGTGCTTTAACACCTATTTTCGATGAAAAGGTGTGACCCCTGATTAGGAGGCGATTATTATGGCGGATTCAGTGAAAACTTCGCATTTCAGGTTGTGGATTTTCTGGACGGGGATTTTCAACATCGTTGCCTATGCAGCGCTTATGTGCCCCTATACGCTGAAGATCTTCCTTGGAACCTCAGCCGGTCTGGGAAATGCACTGGGGCTCGGGGGGACAGTGTTATCGATGCCTGAAAATATAACTAAGGTTGTCATGATCAATATTCTCGGCCTCATCGTTGTTTTTCTGGGAATATTTCTGATAATAGCGGCGCTGGAAATAGAGAAGCGAGCGTGGTTCGTTTTCTGGTAAGGTGTGGGAAAAATCTTTGTTTTTCTCTTTTTCCTCTATTTTGTCCTATTCAGCAGTGCGGCCCAGATCCTGCTCCTGTTCGGAATTATCGATCTTATCATCGGCATTATTTACCTGTATTACATTTTTACCATAAAAGAATTGAAGATAGTATAGACAAAATAGATCAAAACCTCCAGAGGCGGGTAAATCTACGCTTGACTGTTATTAATCAGTCTGTTTCCCGATGCTGCAAAACCAGTTTCAATCCCTATGGAAAACAACAGGACAACTCCGCTTGAAGAGAATCGTAGACGAACCAAGGTCGGAAACAGGTCCGAGGGTACCATTCGGAAACATATCATAAAGGGGGAATATCATGGAAGTTGAAGAACTCTGGGAGCGGTTTCAAAAGCACATGGGTTATACGGATGAGCAGATGGAGGTTTTCCGGTCAGACCCGGAAAAGGTGCAGATGGTGACCCAGACTCCCGATTTTGTAAAGTGTAAGGTCGTTGCCGAGGTTATTGAAGTGGAGAACTGCCACGCCGGGCACAAGGTCGGCGATAAGTTCATCATGACAGCCGGCGGTGTATTGATCGGCGAGGAGTGTCCCAACCGCATGTGTATGTTCGCCCTGGGACCGGTTGCCGGTATTTTGCCGGCGATATACGAGCGGATATTCTCAAAATCCGATCCCGGCTATGAGCGGTCGAACATCGTCCAGTGCACCGATATCGGGCTTGACAAGGGCGGTTGGGGAAAGGTGCTGATGAAGGTCGCCATCGAAAAACCGTGAAAGAAAAATGGGACACTCGTAAAACAATAGGTTATGTATGTTTTTGACGGGTGACACCCATTTTTTTATATAAAAATTCAGGGAAATGACTATAATATGCCAAGAAAAATGGCAGGCGTTCAATGACGGATCCATATTGCCCTTATACTTGGATTTGCGCGATTAGATGCAACAGGGTTTTTATGTAACAAGGCGCCCCGCGCCGCAGACCAGAGAATGATAGTGGACCGACTCACTGCCTGGTATCTCCGTGTTACCCTGGACCGCCCCTGGATCACCATGGTCTTCATGGTTCTCTTCACCGCCGTCGCCGTGTACTACGCCCAGGGGTTCAAGCTGGACGCCTCGGCCGACTCCCTGACTCTGGAGAATGACCGGAATCTGCGTTACTACCGCGCCATCCGCGGCCGTTACGGATCGGATGACTTTCTGTTCATCACCTATACACCCAAGGCTGACATCCTCTCCGACGCCACCCTGGCGGACATCAAGGCGCTGCGTGATGAACTCGCCGCACTGGAGCGGATTTCTTCGGTGACTAGTCTGCTGGATGTCCCCCTCATCAACAGCCCACGCATGACCTTCTCGGAGATACAAGACGAGATCCGTAACCTGGAGCACCCCAAGGTGGACCGGGAACTTGCGCGCAAGGAGTTTACCCAAAGCCGCCTCTATCGCAATCTTTTGATGAGCACGGACGGTAAGACCACCACACTGCAGGCTAATTTCAAGCGCGACAAGCGCTATCAGGAGTTATTACAGAAGCGCGAAGGGTTGCGGGCCAAACGCCTGGAGGCCCCCCTGACCCCGGAGGAACAGACCGAGCTCGACGCCGTCACCCAAGAGTTCAAACAGTACAAAAGCTGTCTCCAGGAACAGGAGCGGGCGGATATCGCCCGGGTACGGGCCATCCTCGACCGCCACAAGGAAAAGGCGGATATCCACCTGGGCGGGGTGCCTATGGTAGCAAGCGACATGATCGACTTCATCCGAAACGATATCCGTGTCTTCGGCGTCGGGGTGACGCTCTTCCTGATCACCCTGCTCGCCATCTCCTTCAAGCGCCCGCGCTGGGTGTTACTGCCCATGTTGATCTGCGCCCTGGCCGGCATCGGCATGGTGGGCTACCTGGGCCTGGTGGAGTGGCCTGTGACGGTCGTTTCGTCCAACTTCATCTCCCTGATGCTGATCCTCACCCTTTCGCTTTCAGTGCATCTCATTGTTCGTTATGAGGAGCTGCAGCACGAACGACCCGACAACGACCACCTGTGGAAAGTGGGCGAGACGGTGAAATCCAAGTTTACGCCGTCGCTCTTCACCGCACTCACCACTATGGTGGCCTTTGCCTCGCTCCTCTTCAGTGGTATTCGCCCGGTCATCGACTTCGGCTGGATGATGATGGTGGGTGTCGGCATGGCCTTTGTGCTGGCCTTTCTCATCTTCCCCGCCGTGCTCGCCCTGTTGAAGCCGAGCACCCCGGTCTTCCGCCGGGTGGATGTCACCGCCAAAATCACCCGCCGCTTCGCCCGGCTCATCGAGCGCCGGAAAAAAGGGACTCTGATCACCTACGGCACAGTGCTGATCCTGAGTGTGCTGGGGATTTTCAGACTCACGGTGGAGAACAGCTTTATCGATTACTTCAAAAAGACCACCGAGATCTACCAGGGGATGCTGCTCATCGACCGGCAGATGGGTGGCACCACTCCCCTGGATGTCATCCTCAACCCGACCAGGGAGTTCCTGGCATCCGAGCCTGAGGCGGCGGCCGAAGACATTCCGGAGGAGGATGAGGGAATTTTTGACGGGGAAGAGGACAAAGGCGAGGCGGGCATCAGTGGCACAAGTTTCTGGTTCAACGTCTTTGAGCTGGAGACCGTCTCCCAAGTCCAAGACTATCTCGAGGGCCTGCCGCAGACCGGCAAGGTGCTCTCCTTAGACACCACCATGTCACTCCTGACCCAGCTCAATGAGGACAAGCCCCTGGACAACTGGACCCTGGCGATCATGTATAAGCTCATGCCCGAGGAGGTAAAGCGCATGGTGTTCGACCCCTATATGACGAGCGACGGAAACCAGGTGCGCTTCGCCGTCCGGATCATTGACTCCGACCCTGAATTGAAGCGCGACGCCCTGATCAAAAAGATTCGCTCCGACCTGGTGGAAAAGCTGGGTCTGAAGCAGGAGCAGGTGGAGCTATCGGGCATGCTGGTGCTGTACAACAACGTACTGCAGAGTCTTTTCCGGTCGCAGGTGCTCACCCTGAGCGTGGTTTTCGTCGCCATCATGTTGATGTTCGGAATGCTGTTCCGTTCGGTGCGTCTGGCGGGCATCGGCATTGTGCCGACCTTGGCGGCGGCGGTGTTGATTCTGGGGATGATGGGTTGGTTCGGTATTCCGCTCGATATCATGACCATCACCATCGCCGCCATCACCATCGGCATCGGGGTGGATGACACCATCCACTATATACACCGCATCCGGGAAGAGTTCGCCCTGGACGGCGACTATTGGGCAGCGGTGCGACGCAGCCACGGGAGCGTCGGGCGTGCCATCTACTACACCTCGGTGACCATCACCCTGGGGTTCTCAATATTGGCGCTCTCAAACTTTATCCCCAGTATCTACTTCGGCCTGTTCACGGGTCTCGCCATGGTGGTGGCCCTAGTCGCCAACCTGACCCTGTTGCCGCTGTTGATCGCCGTGTTCAAGCCTCTGGGTCAGGCCCCGGTTAAATAGGCAAGCGGGATAAATCCTCCAGAGGCGCGAATCTGCTCTTGACTATTGATGTCCATTCAGCTGGGTATAATTTTGAAATGATTAATAGAATTATTAATTAGTTATAAATAATATTCAGCAATCCGACACAAATAAAATATCGGCCTGATTGATCTTCATCCCCTTCGCAACGTGCTCTCCATCAGCGAGGCCGAAAAATAAGAGCCCTTCTTAAAACGCGCAAACCTTTCTCACAACAGAACGCAACCTGTTTTTTTCGGCGCCTTGAAGCGATTTTATAATAAAAGTTTCACGGATTTCTACCAATCTTAAAGTGGCATTACTTTTGTAAAAGGTCTAATTTTTTACCCGCCTACGCAGAAAGCCACGGGCTTGCGCGTGGGTCTCCACGTGTTACCACCTTTCATTAAATCTTTTAATAAGGAGGATGCCATGAAAAGCCGAATCATAAATTATCAAACATTGCTCAACATAACAAAAGCCCTGTCCATGTCAAAAGACCCGGCGGAAGTTATCTCGCTGTCCGTAAAAAGCATCCGTAAGTCTCTGGACATTAAGGGGGCGGCTTTATTTCTCACGAACCCCAAGACCAATGAATTGGAACTGGTGGCCTCAGACGGTTTGAGTAAGAGTTATCTGAATAAGGGGCCTTTGAGCGCATTAAAATCGATTTCCGAATCCCTGAGAGAAGGACCTATTGCAATCCACAGTGTGCATGACGACCCGAGGATTCAATATCCCGAAGCCGCCGTAAAAGAAGGAATCGAGTCCATACTGTCCGTCCCTATCCATGTAAGAGGCGAAATAATCGGAAATATGCGGGTATACACATCCGAACCGTGGGAGTTCACACTGGAAGACGTGAATTTTATACAGGCAATAGCAGAGATAAGCGGGATAATCATAGACATGTGCAGGTTATACGAAGGCCAGAACCAGATGATCGATGTATTAACCAGGATGAGAGAGTCGGTACCTTTATGATCCATATTTGGTTAAAAGGATGTGAAAAAAGGAGGCCGTTATGATTATCCGTGAGATGGACTTTTTTGACGGCGCGAGTGATGAGGTGGAAAATGAGATTGCTGATGTCATGGAGGACGAGTCTTACAATGCAGGCGACTTGATTATTCAGGAAGGTGATCCGGCCGACAACTTCTACATACTCAGGAACGGAGCCCTCAATGTGAAAGTTGCCGGCGCTACAAAAACGACCCACGTGGCCATAAGACCGGGAAAGGCGGTGGGCTGGTCCAGCTTGGCCGGAAGAGACGTCTACACCGTCTCTGTGTTGTGTGCCGAGCCGAGCAGGGTGTGGAAGATCAACAAAGATAAGCTGGATCGAATTCTGAGGCGGTGTTCGGCCTTCGGCCTGCTGTTTTATAAGCGGTTGGCCGGGCTGATCGGTGAGCGATTCATCCGGTGCTACCAGGAGCTGGTAAAGCTCAAGGAAGAGCACGGATGAAGACTCCCTATTACCCGCCTAAATACAGCCGCTGCACATCCTCATTGTTCAAAAGCTCCCGGCCGGTACCGGTGAGCCTGTTTTTGCCCAACTCCAGGACATAGCCCCTGTGGGAAACGGAAAGGCCTTTGCGGGCGTTTTGTTCCACCAGGAGAAAGGAGATCCCTTTCCGGTTCATTTCTCCGATCTCCTCAAAGATGACGTCCACAAAAAGGGGTGCCAGTCCGAGAGAGGGCTCATCGAGGAGGGCAAGCCTGGGATTGAGGATGAAGATGCGGCTCAAGGCCAATATCTGCCGCTGTCCGCCTGATAGCTCACGGGCGGGGCGGTTTCTCCCCTCCTTTATCATGGGAAATTTTTCCAACGCCCCTGTTATGGCCGGGTGAAGTTTCTCACTGTCCCGGAGGATGGATCCCGCGATCTCCAGGTTCTCGAGGACCGTGAGATTGGGGAATATATTCTGCCCCTGGGGGATAAAGACAAGCCCTTTTTCAGCCTTTTTTCTTAACCCGTCCCGGGTCATGTCCTCGCCGTCAAAGATGACACTGCCGCCTTCCGGGGCGATTTGACCCGAAACCGCCCGCAGTACCGTGGACTTCCCGGCCCCGTTGGGGCCGATGATACACACGATTTCACGATCAGACAGACCCAGGGAGACACGGTGAAGGACCGTGATCGGACCGTAGCCGGCAGTGAGTTGATCCACTTCAAGAAGCACGATTTTCCCTCCCCAGATAGGCCTCTATGACCCGAGCATCTCTCCTCGCTTCGGACGGCATGCCGGAGAATATGAGGCGACCTGAATCCATCACGAAAATCTTTTCGCATATCTCGGCAACCAGAGGCATGTTATGTTCTATGAGGAAAATTTGTATTCCTCTCTTCTTAAGCCCCCTTATGATCTCCACCAGTTGACGGATCAGAGTGGGGTTTATCCCGGCGGTGGGTTCGTCCAGGAGGATCATCTTGGGCCTGGCCATCAGGACCCTTCCGATTTCGAGAAGCTTTTGCTGGCCGAAGCTCAACATGCCCGCGAGCTGATCCGACATAGAGGTCAGGCTGACGAGGTCCAGTATTTCCTCGGCCCTTTCCCTGCTTTCATTTTCTTCCCTTCTGACCGCGGCCGGCCGGAAAAAGACAGAGGAAAGGCGTTCGCCCGACTGATCCGGCGCGGCCGACAGCAGGTTATCAAGCGTGGACAGGAAGGGTAACACCCGCGTCTGCTGAAAGGTACGCACCAGACCGATGCGGCTGATGGTATGGGGTTTAAGCCTGCTGATCAGCTTTTCTCCAAAATAGATGCGGCCGTGGTCCACACTGTAAAATCCCGTAATCATGTGAAACAGGGTCGTCTTACCGCTCCCGTTCGGCCCGATGAGACCTGTTATGCCGGTATTTTCAAGTCTCAGGGAGATATCGTCAACCGCGATCAGCCCGCCAAAGCCCTTTGTGACGCTTTCGATCCTCAGCATTGTCGTGACCCCCTGTATTCGGACAAAATACCTTCCGGACGTTTCAGCATGATCAGGACCAACACAAAGCCGTAGACCATTCCCTGAAGCGGGGCCACAAGGCGGCCGAAATCCGCCGGTATCGGGAGAAACCTCAAGGCTTCCTGGAAAAATATAATGATAAACGCGCCCAATACGGGACCCCAGTTTGTGCCTTTGCCCCCGAGGACCACGCACAGGAGCACGAGAATGGTTTCGTTGAGCGTGAAATCGGAAGGGCTTATATAACTGATGTAATGGGCCCATAGGCATCCTGCCAGACCGGCCAGGACAGAGCCCAGTACGACTGCCCTGATTTTCAGGGAAAGAACATTCTTGCCCAGGGCCTGTGCCACGTACTCATCCTCTCTCACCACCTTCAGGGCCCGGCCGAAGGGGGTTGTGGCGAGGCGGCGGCCTGTCAGTGCCACCAGCAGGGTCAGCAGGATGCACAAAGCCAGGAACATGGGGAGTCCCGCGATTCCCTCCCCAACCCAGGAAGGGCGGGGGATGCCGGGCAATCCCATAGGGCCTTTTGTAAGCCAGCGCTCGTTGACGAAAATGAGCCTGATCATTTCCGCGAAGACCAGGGTGGCAATGCCGAAGAAATCCCCTGTGAGCCTCAAGGCGGGTATGGCAAGCAGCGCTCCCGCGACGCCCGCGGCAACCATCCCGAGGGCAATGCTCAGGGGCACAGGCAGACCCGAAAGGCCCAGCAGGGCCGAGGTATAGGCGCCGATACCGAAAAAGGCCACGTGGCCGAAATTATAGAGCCCCGTGTACCCGAGTTCCAGGTTGAGCGATATGGCAAAGATCCCGTAAATAAGGGCCACAATAAAAATGTGAAGCAGGTAATCCATGGTCTATCGCACTCCGGTCAAGATCCCGAAGATCCCCTTCGGCCTTAAAATAAGGAGCAGGAAGATCAGGGCAAAAGCTATGAAGTCCTTGTAACCCGGCGAGAAGAAGGCAACGCCGATATTTTCGGCAATGCCGATAAAGAGACCGCCTACCAGGGCCCCCCATACATTCCCGGCCCCGCCTAACAACACCGCTGCAAAGGCCTTTATCATATTCGTCATCCCCATCACGGGCTCAAGGTTTGTATCAAGTGCTAATAAGAACCCACCCGCGCCCGCAAACAGAGAGGCCAATATCCATACCGTGAGGCTCACCTTTTTCATGTTGATTCCCATGATAGCCGCTAATTCCATGTTGTCGGCCACGGCCCTGAGCGACTTTCCAAGCATGGTCCGGGTGAGCAGGAAATAGAGGGCGGCTAAAAAGAAAACCGCCGCGCCGATCATGAGAATTTGTGTGGGTGTGATGCTGAGTCCCGCGAACTGGATGCCTCGAACAGGTCTTATACCGTATGTCATGAGGTCCGATCCCCAGATGAGGCGAATCGCGTTTCTCAGCAGGTAGGATAGGCCTATGGAGGCGATCAGGAGCGTGATCCGGTTGCCGTGTATCAGTGGTTGATAAACATACCGGTCCTGCCCCACGCCGAGGGCCATGGTAACCAGCAGGGCAGGGGGGACCGCAAGGTAGAGGGGCACGGAGAACGGGGGGTTTATAAAGAGGATAACCATATAGGCCCCCCAGGCAATGAGTTCTCCGTGGGCAAAGTTAATAAACCGGAATACCCCGTAGACCATCGTGAGCCCAACAGCGAACAAGGCGTAGATAGACCCGGCAATCACCCCGTTCAATAAGAGCTGGGCATAATAGGTCATGGACGACTCCCGTATTACTTATAATCTACGATCTTTCCTCCTTTGACGGTCCAACGCCCGTAAGTGGCGCTTATATCCCCGTTGGCGTCAAAGGTCTTATCTCCTGTCACACCCATGTATCCTTTGCTTGCCTTGATCAGGGCGGTCCGGATATCGTCGGAAGACATGGATTTGGCCCCCTTGAGGGCCTTGGCTGTGAGCTTGACCATATCGTAGTTGTACTCACCGAAAATCGGCATTTTTTTGCCGGGATATTTCTTGGCCCACGCCTCCTTGAAGGCACGATATTGGGGTGTGTCCTGCGAGAATGTTGGATAGGTCCCTATGATCCCATCTGCCGCCCCGCCTGCCAATGCGACCAATTTGGGGGACTTTGAAGCGGAACCCATGAGCCACTGGACATTGACCCCCGTTTCATACGCTTGTTTCAGAATAGTTGCGCCTTCCTTGATATATGTGATGTTTACGACGGCCTTTGGCGCTTCTTTTTTGATGCGCAATACCTCGCTCCGGTAATCGGTTTTCCCTTCATCGTGGGCAAATTCGTCGATCAATTTCCCCCCGTCTTTCAGGAATTGCTTTTTAAAGACCTCTGCCAGACCGACCCCCCAGTCGTTGTTCACATAGGTCAGAACCACTTTTTTGTATCCCAGGTCACCGGCCAGCTGAGCGACCCCTTTACCCTGACCGAGGTCAGAGGGAAAGACTCGAAAGACATAGGAGCCGCATTTGCTTATGGCGGATGCCGCGCTTTCCGCGCCGATGAGGATGACCTTGTTCTCTTGGGCAATGGGGCAGACCGCCAGGAAGTTGGAGCTGGCAGCCGGGCCGAAAATGACAGGAAACTTGTGAATCGCTATTAGCTTTTGTATGGCGGAGACCGATCCCTTTGATGTGGACGTGTTGTCTTCGAAGAAAATTTTCATTGGTTTGCCGTTGATGCCGCCCGAGGCGTTGACCTCATCCAACGCCAGAAGCATGGCCTGCTGGAACCCTTCGCCATAGACAGCCAATTTACCGGTTAGCGGTGTCACGGATCCGACTAAAACCTCATTTGTTCCGGCCGTAGCGTATGCCCCTGAAAGGAAAAAAAGGATACCCGTCAACAAAAAAATGATTTTTTTCATAACTTCCCCCTTTGTTTATTTGTGCTTTTGAAAAAACTGTTGGCAGCGATAATTAAAATGTCGGCAGGATAGCCAAAAGGCCCCTTTCGGTCAATAGAAAATGATTTCCGCGATTTGTCAACAGGGTCCGGAGGTGTTTCGGAATGCCTCCTGTAAGTGGTGTCGGCCCTTGACATCTGTTTGAAGCGGCCTGCGGACTTTCCGGTCCGGAGGCTGATTTTGAGAAACCGGGTTCGAGCCGAAAGGTTTTCAGACAAAAATGAAAAAGATGGCAATCAGATCACTTTGTTCATGACATTTTTATCGCCATGTATAATAATGAATTCAGGTGGAAGGGGTAAACAAGGGGAATTTAGTGCTTCGGTTTTTAAAAATTTTTAAAAAGGAGAAGAGAGCATGAACAAGGGAGATTTGGTGAATGAAGTGGCACAGGTCGTCAGTACCAAGAAAGAGGCTCAGGCAGCGGTGGATTGTGTTTTCGACAGCATCACCAGGGCACTGAAAAAGAACGATGCCGTTACACTGGTAGGATTCGGGACTTTTAAGGTGAGCAAAAGAAGTGCCAGGAAAGGCAGAAATCCACAGACAGGTGAAGAGATCACTATCCAAGCAAGGAATGCGCCTAAATTTGTGGCTGGAAAGGCTCTCAAGGATTCCGTAAATTGATTCAGGGAACGTCATGAGCCCGGGGAGAAGATAGTTGTTCTTCTCCCCGGTTTTTTTCGCGAGGATGGAATTGTGCCGGGATTCAAAAGAGCGACAGAATTTGAGGTGTGCTTTTACAACAGCCGCTCGGCCCCGCTATAGATTTTCTCCACCTTCACCAATGCTGCCGTGTGACCGGGGTGCTGCTTCGGGTTCCATTTTTTCATATCATCGAAGATATAGCCGCTCTTGTGATACTCAACGGTCCCTTTCATTTGATACGACTTGCTTTCACTGGTGATAAAAAGCACGGAAACCTTGCTGTCCGCAAAAATGTTCTTCCGCGTCTTGTCGAAATAATTGTCCGCAATCACGATACTGTCTTCACCGACTTTTCTGATACAGGTGACATAGATCGCGTTGGGTTTTCCGTTATCGTCCACTGTTGTCAATACCGCCGGTCCTTTGTGGTCTTCCCACGCCTCGCTCACGGATTCCGGTATCACTACCATAGTCCTTCCCTCCTTTTCATAGAATATTGGATATCGTGCATGCAGCCATTTTTTATTGAAAGTGCGGGAAAAAGTAAAGGGACGATCCAGGGTTGACCCTTTTGGTCCGGCAACCAGTCCGGCGCCGAACTTGACTACCGGATTGGCGGGACTATAATGGCGGCAGTTGAGGAGGTCACATAAGGTGATAAGAGAATTTAACGGGATGACGCCCAGGATAGCGGAATCGGCATTTATTAGCGAAGCGGCCTATATTGTCGGGGACGTGGAAATTGGTGAAGACTCCGGCGTGTTTCCGGGAGCTGTGATCCGGGGTGATTTCGGCCGCATAAAAATAGGCTCAAATACCTTTATCGAAGATAACTGTGTCATTCATTCAGGCACAACGACTTCCCCTGTGGGCGATGTTTTCATAGGGGACAGGGTGCTTTTCGGTCACGGCGCCACAATGAACGGCCGCAAAATCGGAAGCAACGTGCTCATCGGCATGAACGCAACGATTCTCCATGACGTTGAAATCGGCCGCTTCTGTATCATTGGGGCGGGATGTCTTGTGATGCAGGGCATGAAAATTCCCGGCAATTCCCTGGTGATCGGGTCCCCCGGGAGAATCAAGGGGGCACCCACAGAGCAGCAGTTGATCTGGCTGCAAGAGGGGTTCAAACAATACGCCGAGCTGGCCGGGCAATACAAAAAACAGGGCTTATAACCCTATGGCAAAAGATAAAAGCCATATACCTTGACGGCGGCTATGCCGTTCTTTCGATACTGGCAGCCGTTTTGTGCACATAGATTGTCGTCAAAGGGACAGCTTCAAAAAAACCGAAAAACGAAGGACTGGTGAACCCATCGAATCGCTTCACATGTTTCAAAAAAAGACAATTAAAATCAAGGGCATAGGGCCTGTGCTTTTTGCATCCAGCAAAAAGGCCAGGCGCCTCAATATATCAGTCAGGCCCTTTAAAAGGGTGCGAGTTGCTGTGCCCAAGGGGGTGTCTTTAAAAAAGGCCGAGCAGTTCCTCCATTCCAGGACGGAATGGATACGGAAGCATACGATAGAGATGAAACGGCTGGAAAAGCTGCATGAGGATGTTCCAGCAAAGCTGGTTCGAATCGACCGCAAGGAAGCAGGGAAGATCCTGGTGGCAAGGTTGGACGCGTTAGCGGAGAAGCACGGCTTCACATACAACAGGGTGTTTGTCCGCAACCAGAAGACCCGATGGGGAAGTTGCTCCGCTGAGAACAACATCAGCCTCAACGTGAAGCTCCTTCTCTTACCCGAGAAGTTGATGGACTTCATCATACTCCATGAGCTGGTTCATACAAGGGTGAAAAACCACAGCAAAAGATTCCGGACGGAAC
>CAZIXY010000036.1:0-10804 GCA_964543315.1 uncultured Desulfobacteraceae bacterium
TCGGTCAGGGTGAAATGGCCATGCGTTCCACCTTTGTGGCCTATACGCTGCTCGTTACCCATAATAACTCCTTTGTGGTTTCCTTCGTAGGGGCACTTCTTTTTGCTGCCATCGTTGGAGTATTTCTGGAATTTGTGTTTTTGAGGAGGGCAAAGGATCCCAATATTTTGAGCCTTATTCTCATCACTTTGGGATTCCAGATGATACTATATGGTCTGGCGAGCTGGAGATGGGGTGCCGAGCAGAGAGATCTGCCTTTTCCGGTCTCTGACTTTGATGTCGTCAATCTTGGCCCCGCCGTGCTCAGTTATCTCAATATCGCTACACTTCTTATTACCCTCGTCCTGATGTTAATCCTTTTCCTCTTTTTTAAATATACAAAGGTAGGCATTGCAATGAAAGCGACCCAGCAGAATGCCGTGGCCGCCCGGATAAACGGCATCCGAACCAACAGGATATTGTCGATTACCTGGGCAATGAGTTCCGTGATCGGAGCGGTGGCGGGTATCCTTCTGGCACCCATTGCTACATTGGATCCGAATTTAATGCTTGATCCTTTATTAAAAGGGTTTGCCGCAGCGGTACTTGGTGGTATGACAACCCTGGTTGGGGCCGCCCTCGGAGGATATATATTGGGAATTATCGAAAACCTTTTTGGAGGTTTTGTCTCACTTGAATTCAAATCCATTGTCGCCTTTGGGATTATCGTGCTGGTTCTGTGTTTCAAACCGAGCGGGCTTTTCGCAAGGCATTATGTAAGAAAGGTATGATCGAGAATACGGACAAACAGCAATGACTAATGACACCTTTTTTTCCATACAAAAACTGAGTATCAGCTTTGGCGGCTTGATGGCCGTGGACAAGGTCAGCTTTGATGTATCACCCGGTTCCATATTTTCCATTATTGGACCCAACGGGGCCGGGAAAACCACCATTTTTAACTGCATAAGCGGGCTTTATTCGCCCGATTCAGGAAAAATTATTTTTCAGGACACCAACATAATAGGGCTCAAACCGCACAAAATTGCCAAAAAAGGGATTGCCAGGACGTTTCAGAATATTGAGCTTTTTTCCCGGATGACCACCATGGAAAACCTTATGTTGGGCCGCCATATTCACATGCAAACAGGACTCTGGAGCGGAGCCACATTTTACAGGAGGGGTTCCAAAGCGGCCCAGGAAGAGATAAGACACAGGGAGCGCGTGGAGAATATCATTGACCTGCTCGATCTCCAGGCGGCCCGGAATCAGTTTGTGGGAGGTCTTCCTTACGGCACCCAGAAGTTGATCGAGCTTGGAAGGGCTCTGGCATTGGAGCCTCGACTTCTTCTTCTTGATGAACCTTCCGCCGGCATGAACTCCGAGGAAAAGCAGGATCTGATTTTCTGGATAAAGGATATACAGGATGAACTGGGTGTCACTATCCTGTTGATTGAGCATGACATGAAGTTGATAATGGATATTTCCGACCGCATCCTTGCTATAAATTTCGGAAAACCCATTACGGAAGGGACCCCCGAAGAGGTACAGAAACACCCTGAGGTCTTGAAGGCATATCTGGGGGAGGACGAAGTCATTGGGCACGCTGCTTGAGATAAAAAATATAGAGACATTTTATACGTTGATATATGCCTTGCGGGGCGTGTCTCTTACCGTGGAGGAAGGGACCATCACGGCTATCCTGGGAAATAATGGTGCAGGAAAATCGACCATCCTGAAGACTGTTATGGGACTTTTGGATGATCAGCCGGACAAAGGTACCATAGAGTTCTTGGGAAAAAGGATTGATGGAAAGGATCCCGAAGTCATTGTGAGAATGGGGCTGTCCTATGTGCCTGAAGGAAGAGAGGTCTTTGAGGAGTTGAGTGTCAGAGAAAACCTCCTCATGGGCGCCTATATCAGAAGAGACCGTGCGGGTATCAGGAAAGACTTCGAACAGATATATGGTTATTTTCCTGTCCTTAAGGAGAGAGATGACCAGTGGGCCGGGACACTGTCAGGAGGCGAGCAGCAAATGCTGGCCATTGGGAGGGCCCTGATGAACAGGCCAAAACTCCTCTTCCTTGATGAACCATCGCTGGGGCTTTCCCCTATTCTGGTCAAGGAGATTTTCGAAATTATCAAGACTATCAATAATGAAGGCGCTACCATACTATTAGTGGAACAGAACGCCCGTATGGCCTTAGCCATCTCCGATATAGGCCTCATTTTGGAAAATGGACGTTTTGTGATGAAGGGCAAGTCCAAAGAGCTGATGGAAGATAAGGATGTGCAGGAATTTTATATGGGAATGAGGTCAGAGGAATCCGCCAAAGGATATCAACGCTGGAAGAGAAAAAAGCGATGGAGATAAAATAAGAATGGCCATAGAAGTAGTCCCAGGCTTATTTAAAAAGACTGCCGAGAAATATGGCAACCGGGTGGCCATGCGCAAAAAGGAGTATGGCCTCTGGCACGATATCTCATGGAATGAGTTTTACAGGCTGGTGAGGTATATCGGTTCGGCTCTCATATCAATGGGTCTCGAAAAGGGTGAGTGTGTCTCCATTATCGGGGATAATTGTCCTGAATGGGTCATTATCGATATGGGTATCCAGTGCGTTGGGGGCGTGGCAGTCGGAGTCTATTCAACAAATGCATGGCCCCAGGTAGAGTATGTGGTAAAGAACTCCGAATCCAGATTTTTCTTTGTGGAAAATGAAGAGCAATTAGACAAATGGCTTCATTTCAGGGACAACGCGTCCATGCTCAAAAAGGTGGTAGTATGGGACCTGGAGGGATTAAGGCATTTTGAGGACCCTATGGTCATGACCTATGACGATATCCTGGAAATGGGCCGTCATGTTGTGGAAGATAATCCCGATCTGTTTGACAAACGCATGGCCGAGATAACGCCTGAGGATCTCTCCGTTCTCATTTATACCTCGGGCACAACGGGACCTCCAAAGGGCGCCATGCTGACCCACAGAAACGTGACCTGGATGGGTCGGGCTATTGTGGAAGATAACCCGGTCTATGACACGGATGAGGTCATGTCTTTCCTGCCCCTGTGTCATATTTTTGAACGCCTCTTTTCGGTTTTCGCACAGATCACCCACGGGTATACGGTCAATTTTACAGAGAGCCTGGATACGGTAATGGATAATATGAGGGAAATATCACCGACTGTAGGCTATGCGGTTCCCCGTATCTGGGAAAAATATATGTCTGCCGTGTATATCAAAATGTCGGATGCCACATGGTTTAAGAAGCTCGTTTTTGGCATTGCCTATAAGATAGGAAAAAATCACGCTACCCTGAGAATGAACTTCAAGCCGGTTCCATTCTACCTGCAGATTTTGTTTCAGCTTTCCTATTTTGTGGTATTCAGGAAGCTCAAAGAAAGACTGGGATTTGACCGTTTACGAATAGCCTATTCGGGTGCAGCGCCGATTTCGCCGGACGTACTCCATTTTTTCCAGTCCATAGGAGTTAACCTGGTTGAGGGTTACGGCCAGACAGAAGACACAGGCGTCACGTGTGTTTCGCCCGCGGGAAAGGTCAAATTTGGCACTGTGGGCCCACCGCTTCCGGGCACGGAGGTTAGAATAGCGGAAGACGGAGAGATACTGGTGAAATCACCTTCGGTTTTTAAGGGATATTACGGCAATCCGAAGTCTACCGCCGAGACAATAAGAGACGGATGGCTTTACTCGGGGGATGTAGGGGAGATAGATGAAGACGGGTACCTGAAGATTACGGACCGCAAAAAGGATATTATCGTTACCGCAGGCGGTAAAAACATTACTCCCCAGTACATCGAAAACAAGCTGAAGGCGAGCCCGTACATAAACGATGCTGTTGTGATTGGCGATAAAAGGAAATTTATTAGTTGTCTGATCATGATTGATGAGGACAATGTTGTCAAATATGCTCAGGACAATAAGATCCAGTTTTCTACATACAAGGACCTGACACAGAGTCCCGATATCAATAAATTTATCAAAGGCGAAGTGGATAAGGTGAATGAAACACTGTCCCGTGTGGAGCAGGTCAAGAAATTCACCATCCTGCCCAAAAAACTCTATGAAGAAGACGGGGAAGTGACCCCGACAATGAAGGTGAAAAGGAAATATGTAAACGAGGCATTCGGTGACCTCATTGAAGCGATGTACAAGAGGAGGTAGATGTTTAAATAATTATTGGCCATTTTGATATATTCTGGTAGCATATTAGCCTGCTTTGTCGGCTTTATGATTAGTCTGTTGAGCCTGTTGATCTTTGTTGTCGGGCATTAAAAGGTAAACAGGCTAAACCGGCTAAAATGCCGACAAGCCAACCGTTTACCTAAATGTAAGGAGGAAAGATATGAAAAGAAGACATTTGTTTATAATGCTAACATGCGTATTGTTTTTGTCCGTGTCATTTATTCCTGCTGCACTGGCCGAAAGAGGAGTTACAGACACAGAAATTCGCATTGGACAGTGGGGGCCCCAGACAGGCCCCGCAGCTCTCTGGGGGGCGGTGGCAAGAGGGACCGGGTGCTACTTCGATATGATCAACGCTGAGGGTGGTATCAACGGAAGAAAGATCAAATATTTTCTGAGGGATGACGGTTATATGCCGCCAAGGACCAAGGCCATTGCCAAGGAATTGGTGGAGGATAAAGAGATTTTTGCCTTTGCCTCGGGTGTCGGGAGTGCCCCGGGTATGGCGGTCAAAAGGTACCTGCATAAAAACAAGGTCCCCTGGGTAGGGCCGGCGGCAGGATCCACCCACTGGGCCTATCCCCCTACTAAATATCTTTGGGCCACTTATCCGCTCTATTGTGATGAGGCCTCTATTTTAATCAATTATGCGGTAAAAAAGATGGGAAAGAAGAGGATTGCCTTTTTCTACCAGAACGATGATTACGGGAAGGAAGGCCTCTACGGTGCACAGCTTGCCCTTGAGAAGCTCGGCATGAAGCTTGTTGCGGAGGTGTCCGCGGAACCGCTGGACACGGATCTCAGCTCCCACTGCATGAAGCTGAAAAAGGCAAATCCTGATTGTGTCCTTAATTGGGTACTCCCCAAGCAGGGGGCGATCATTTTGGGAACTGCTGCTAAGATGGGCTTCAGACCCCAGTGGATGACCACGAGCACACTGAGTGATACCGCTGTTATGTACAAGATTACGAAGGGACTTTACAAGAATGTCTATTTCACATGCTTTGCCGAGGCCCCTGACTCGCCACACAAACTCATGAAAAAATACAGGGAAGCCCAGAAGAAATATGCGCCGAAAGATCGCTGGGGGATCTTTTTCTATGCAGGGTTCTATTTTGTGGAGCCGATGGTGGAAGCTCTGAAAAGATGCGGAAGGGATCTTACAGTAGAAAGATTCGTTAAGGCCATGGACAGCATCAAGGATTTTCAGGGTATAGGCCCCAAGAACTCATTTAGCCTGAAGAACAGACAGGGTACAAGGGCCTCTTTTGTCGGCAAGTGCGGTGATAAGGGACAGTTTTTGCGTGTTTCCGACTGGATGAGTTCGGGTATCGATGTTAATGAGGTGATCAAGAGGGCTTATAACCGATAACCAAACATTTGTCCGGCCGCCCCTTTCCCTCTCTCCGGATAATTAGATGTGGGAGCGTAGAGAAGGGGGTTGTGCCTGACTCTTTATAGGGGGTGAAAAAATGAATATTTTCAAAAAATGGTTGTTTCCAAAACTGTTTTTAGGGTTTTTGGTTTCTGTCGTGCTTGTATTTATGATTTCGGGTTGTGCTGTTGCTCCAAAGGGATTCGATCCAAAAATTAAGGGTCCCCAGATGATTGTTGAACCAGGAGAAATATCACTTGGAGTTGCCAAACTGACGAGGACACCGATTGTGTTTAAAGGAAAGGGCTTTCAACCCGAGGACTCGGTTTTCATCACGCTGATAGGTGTGAATAAAAACGGGAAGACTGTCCATGTTCCTATTGCCGATGGAGAAGTTGATAAGAAAGGCTCCTTCGTTGCCAAAGTGAGTACCCTCGTCAAGGTCAGCGAATTCTTAAACGCCAGGATTGGCTCCAACAAGAAGATGGAAAATATTATTGTCGTGAGCAAGCCTCCCATATCTCCGAGAACCTATACGGCAAGGGCCGTTAGTATGGAATCCGATAAGATAGCCGTATGTAAGCTCGTGGTCAAGGCTCCGTCCGGGGGAGACAAGTTCAAAGACTGGCTGGGAGTCCGGCTGGGAAAAATTGTCAAAAAATAGATTGCGGTTAAGCGAATGAACTAAAAAGCCCCTCCATGTGAGGGGCTTTTTTTATCAAATAAAACTCAAAGCATGAATAAAGATGTGTCCTTTCGAAGAGCCCTATGCCCTACCTTTTTTAGTATTTGATATCCACGTGGTAGCTCTGAAGCGACTTGACAACGCCATGCCCGAGCCTGTTTCTTTCGATGCCCCTGGCAGCCGCAAGTGCCGCGGATAATGTAGTGATGTAGGGGATTCTGTACTTGATGGCCGACTTCCTGATATAGGAGTCGTCGTGTTTGCTGAGCTTTCCGCTCGGGGTGTTTATGACAAGTTGAATCTCATAATTCATAATCCCGTCCACGATATTAGGACGGCCCTCATGCATCTTTAAAATGAGTTCGGAGTCAATTCCATGTTGAGCCAGGAATTTGTTGGTGCCTTTTGTCGCCTTTATTTTAAATCCTAATTTATAAAACCGGCGGGCCACTTCGAGGACGGCAGGCCTGTCTTTTTCTGAAACTGTTATGAGGACCGTCCCCTCGGCGGGAAGGACCTGCTGTGCCGCTTCCTCGGCCTTGAAGAACGCGAGTCCAAAGGAGTCGGCCAGCCCCAGAACCTCTCCGGTAGATCGCATTTCAGGTCCTAAGATGGGATCCACTTCGGGAAACATATTAAAAGGGAAGACCGCTTCCTTAACACCGAAATGCGGGATGGATCTGGGTTTGATGTCAAGGTCGGAAATCTTTTTGCCCAACATGATCTGGGTTGCCAGTCGAGCCATGGAGATACCGCATACCTTTGATACGAGAGGAACTGTCCGGGATGCGCGCGGGTTGGCCTCAAGAATATAAACCGTATCGTTTGCTATGGCATACTGGATGTTCATCAGGCCGACGACTTTAAGCTCTACGGCGATTTTTCTGGTATATTCATAGATTGTGTCAAGGTGCTTGGTTGGTATGCTGATTGGCGGTATCACACAGGCTGAATCACCGGAATGGATTCCGGCCAGTTCGATATGTTCCATAACAGCGGGCACAAAGGCGTCCGTCCCATCTGATATTGCGTCGGCCTCAGCCTCTATGGCGTTTTCCAGAAACTTGTCTATCAGGATCGGGCGTTCAGGCGACACATCTACGGCGGCAGCCACATAATGCTTGAGCATTTTCTCATCGTGAATCACTTCCATTGCACGGCCGCCTAACACGTAAGAGGGCCTGACCATAAGGGGATAGCCGATTTTTTCAGCCACAGCGATTGCTTCCTCCAGGTTGCTTGCCATGCCTGATTCAGGTTCCGGGATACCCAATTTGTGCATCATATTACGGAAACGATCCCGATCCTCGGCAAGGTCGATTGCATCCGGAGATGTCCCCATGATTTTGACACCGGCCTCTGACAGTTCGCTGGCTATGTTTAGAGGAGTCTGGCCCCCGAATTGGACAATAACCCCTTCAGGCTTTTCCTTTTCATATATACTCAGGACGTCCTCGACCGTGAGCGGCTCAAAGTAGAGCTTGTCTGATGTGTCATAATCCGTTGATACGGTTTCCGGGTTGCAGTTGACCATAATGGATTCAAAGCCTTCATCCCGGATCGCAAAAGCGGCATGAACGCAGCAGTAGTCGAATTCGATGCCCTGCCCAATCCTGTTGGGCCCACCGCCCAGTACCATGATCTTGGGCCTGTCGCTGATCTCGACTTTATCGGGGGCATTGTATGTGGAAAAATAATAGGCCGCATTTTCCACTCCACTGACTGGTACCGGCTCCCAGCCCTCCGTAACACCCAAAGATATGCGTTTCTCCCGGATACCTCTCTCGGGGATCCGGAGCAGTCCGGAAAGATAACGGTCCGAAAAACCGTCTTTCTTTGCCTGTGTGAGTAAGTCATCGGGGAGATTTTTGTCCCTGTAACCGATAATTTTTTCCTCCAGGTCCACCAATTCTTTCATTTGCTCAATAAACCAAGGCTTAATATGGGTTTTTTTATGAAGGGTCTGGATTTTGGCACCTTTTCTGAGCGCTTCGTACATGATAAACTGACGCTCGCTGGACGGTTCGGCTAACAGGTCCATAAGTTCGTCGAGGGGTTTTTTATGAAAATCCCGCGCAAATCCCAGCCCGTAACGTCCTGTCTCCAGGGATCTGATGGCCTTCTGGAACGCCTCTTTATAGTTTTTCCCAATACTCATGACCTCGCCCACGGCCCTCATCTGGGTGCCCAATTTGTCCTCGGATCCTTGAAATTTTTCAAAGGCCCAGCGGGCAAATTTGACAACTACATAATCCCCGGAAGGTGTGTATTTATCCAGGGTGCCTTCCCTCCAGTAAGGGATTTCATCCAGGGTCATACCTCCGGCCAACATGGCGGAGATAAGGGCAATGGGAAAACCGGTGGCTTTGGAGGCGAGGGCGGATGATCTGGAGGTCCTGGGGTTGATCTCGATCACCACGACCCTGCCGGTCTTGGGATCATGGGCGAACTGGATGTTGGTGCCCCCGATAACCTTAATGGCCTCCACAATATCATAGGAATATTTCTGAAGCCGTTTTTGAAGTTCCGGGTCTATGGTGAGCATGGGCGCTGTGCAATAGGAGTCCCCCGTATGGACTCCCATGGCATCAACGTTCTCTATAAAGCAGACCGTAATCATCTGGTTCTTTGCATCACGCACAACTTCCAGTTCCAGTTCCTCCCATCCCAGAACGGATTCCTCCACGAGGATCTGGCCTACAAGACTTGCGGACAGGCCCCGGCCGGCAATGGTTCGCAATTCTTCAACGTTGTAAACCATACCCCCTCCGGTTCCTCCCATTGTATAGGCGGGCCGGATCACCAGTGGATACCCGAGATCTTCAGCGATTTTTTCGGCTTCTTCTATGGTAAAGGCCGGGTCGCTTTTAGGCATTTCAATGCCAAGCCGGTTCATCGTTTCCTTAAAGGCTATCCTGTCTTCACCACGCTTGATAGCATCGACCTCAACCCCGATTATCTTGACACCATATTTATCAAGCACACCGGTTCGTGCCAATTCCGAGGAGAGATTGAGCCCGGATTGCCCACCGAGGTTTGGGAGTAAGGCATCAGGCCTTTCTTTTTCAATGATCTCCGCCATGGCCTGCAGGTTTAAGGGTTCTATATACGTAGCTTCAGCCATACCCGGGTCGGTCATGATTGTTGCGGGATTGGAATTGGCCAGGACAATTTCGTAACCCAGTTTACGAAGGGCCTTGCAGGCCTGGGTTCCCGAATAGTCGAATTCACAGGCCTGGCCGATGATAATCGGACCGGAGCTGATAATCATCACTTTTTTGATATCGTCGCGTCTGGGCATACGGAACTCCTTATTAAGTATTATTAAGGGAAGATGGGAAATAAAATCCAGACTGTATTCAGGTTTTGGGAATAGTAGGAAAGAGCAGCTTTTGTGTCAAGGTCAAAACAGATATGCTGACATCCGAGACTCCTTTCCGACGTTTGGAATGACTGATGTCATTTTCCTGAATATGGGTCCAGGACAGAGTTCTTCTTACTCCAGAACATGGATATTCTTCTTTCTGCAAATGTCCTTGAGTATCTTCGGCCATACGGTTACGCTCACCTCTCCGATATGTGCCTTCTTTAGGAGAAGCATAAAGGTACGGGACTGCCCAATGCCGCCGCCAATGCTGAGCGGTATTTGATTGTTTATTATTGCCTGGTGGTAAGGAAATTTGAGGAAATCAAGCTGCCCGGTAATTTCCAGTTGTTGCTTGAGCGTGTCTGCGTTGACGCGGATACCCATTGACGTCAGTTCATGACGGCGCTTCGTCACGGGGTTCCAGACAAGGATATCACCGTTAATACCGTGCATCGGTCTGCCGTCCCTGGACTGTGTCTCAGTGACCCAGTCGTCGTAATCCGGTGCCCTGAGTTCGTGTGGATAGCCGTCTTTGAGTGTCCAGCCAATACCGTAGATAAAAACTGCGGAGTATTTTTTCACGATTTCCGTCTCGCGGTCCTTACGCGGCAGGTCGGGATACATTTCAAGGATCTCTTCCGCGTGGAGAAATTTAAGTTTTTCAGGCAGGTCGGGATACCTGTCCGTTTTCAATTGGGGAAAGAGCTTCTGGATGTGGATTTCTGCACCCTTGATGACTTTCCAAAGTTTTTCAACGACTTGTGTCAGAAACTCCAGATTGCGCTGCTCTTCCGTGATGGCAAGCTCCCAGTCCCACTGATCCACATAGGCGCTGTGATCATGATCAAGGAAGTAGTCTTTGCGAACAGCGTGCATGTCGGTATACAAACCCTCTCCCACCTTCATCCCGAACTGCTTAAGAGCCATACGTTTCCACTTGGTAGCCGCCTGTACGACCTGGGCATCGATCGGATTTTTGTCGTAGTCGTTAGAAATGTGAAACTGGACCGGCGTGCGTGAGCCGTCCCGGTCCAGATAGTCGTTCACCCCACTCTCAACGTCAACGATTAGAGGGACTGTAACCCTTATGAGATTGAGCTCTTTGCACAGATTCTCCTCGATATAGTTTTTAAGAGCAGTGATAGCCTCCTGTGTCTCCCTTGGGTTTAAAAGAGAACTATAGTTCCAGG
>CAZIXY010000036.1:10814-17225 GCA_964543315.1 uncultured Desulfobacteraceae bacterium
GGGCAGGATTTCCTCCAGTTCTTCATAGTCTCCGATACCAGGTCCGGCCAGGTCGTTCGTTTTTTCCAGCACTGTGTTCACCCCTCCTTATACCAAACCCTGATCCAGCATTGCATTCACAACCTTTACAAAACCTGCAATGTTTGCTCCTGCCATGTAATTGCCAGGGATTCCGTATTCTGCAGCGGCATCCAGGCAGGTCTCATGAATACTTTTCATGATTATTCTAAGGCGGTTGTCCACCTCTTCTCTGGGCCAATTAAGGCGCATGCTATTCTGTGCCATTTCAAGGCCCGATACCGCCACACCACCGGCATTTGCCGCTTTGCCTGGAGCATAGAGGATTTTGTTGTCCAAAAAGATATCAATGGCCTCCGGCGTCGAAGGCATGTTGGCACCTTCGCTGACCAGTTTGACGCCGTTGTTGACAAGATTTTGCGCGTCCTTTTCATTAATCTCGTTCTGAGTGGCACTTGGGAACGCACAGTCGGCCTTATGGTCCCACAGGGGATTGTAGTCAAGAGTGGTATCCACTTCCGTGTAAGCCGCTTCAGAATATTTTTCAATGTACTCCTTAATTCTACCACGTCTTATATTTTTGAGCCTTTTCACGAAGGCAAGCTTATCATTGTCAATACCTTCTTCGTCATAGATATAGCCCGAAGAATCGGACAGGGTAACCACTTTTCCGCCTAATTCTATTATTTTTTCCACGGTATACTGTGCAACGTTCCCCGAACCTGATACCAAACAGGTTTTGCCTTCAAAGCTTTCATTCTGTGTGTTCAACATTTCAGCGGCAAAATAGACACAACCGTATCCGGTTGCCTCCGGCCTGATAAGGCTCCCGCCCCAATTCAGGCTTTTTCCGGTGAGAACGCCCGTGAATTCATTTCGCAATTTTTTATACATGCCAAAAAGATAACCGATCTCCCTGGCACCGACACCGATATCACCGGCGGGAACATCCGTATTCGGACCGATATGGCGAAAGAGTTCAGCCATGAAACTCTGGCAGAACCTCATAACGTCATTATCTGACTTCCCCTTGGGATCGAAATCGGATCCGCCTTTTCCCCCTCCCATGGGTAATGTGGTCAGGGCGTTTTTAAAGACCTGTTCAAATGCGAGAAACTTGAGGATGCTCAGATTTACGGATGGATGAAAACGTAAACCACCCTTGTATGGACCGATTGCGCTGTTCATTTCTATTCTGAAGCCACGGTTCACCTGAATCTGGCCCTGGTCATCCATCCAGGGAACCCTAAACATAATTACTCGTTCAGGTTCTGTTATTCGTTCCAGTATGGCACTTTGACGGTATTCGGGATTTCGATCCAGAACCGGCTGAACCGTTTCCATGACCTCTGTTACGGCTTGGTGGAATTCCCTTTCACCGGGATCTCTTGCCTTTATCACGTTTAAAATGTCTGCCATAAATAACCTCCTGTTTGATTAATAGTTTTCTGTCCGCTAATGAATATTTAAAAAATGTTTCTTAGAAGTCGGTTTTCAATTAGCAATAGCACACGCTCAGTTCCTAAAAATGACACACTGGGACTTTCTGCCGTCTATCTTCAGTGTCAATGGTTTTGTCGGTCTCACGTGACGCAAAAATGTCGTTTCCTGGATAACGGGCAGTGAATTTACCCATTTCCAGTCAAAGTGATCTTCCGAATCCGGTCCTTCTGTGACCGTTATGTAATGGATCCCCAATGACGTTATATTCTGAAAAAAATGAGAGCCCTGGGAAGGATCCGCCTTTAGTTTTTCATTCCTGAGCTCAATAACGGCACCCACTCCGGATATATTTCTCCATTGGACCGGAATACCGAGCCACCTGTCGGCAGATCCCCACCTTCCGGGACCCACCAGGAGGTACGGACGTTTTTCCTTAAGCAAACCCGCGTTTATACGTCCTATTTCCTCGGCCATCTGGAAAGTGGATTCCGGCCTGAAATCATCCGGTTTGACATAGACGATGTCTGCTATTTTCTCATTCTTTCCGTTTCCGAGGGCCATGTTGGAGCTACAAAAAGCCCTTTCATATTCCTCCTGTGCAATCTGTATTTCAAAACGTTCTTCATCAGCGACCATTGGTCTCATCTGAAGAAGATAGAAATAGTTTTTTTTCTCCTTATCAGGATTCAAATTTACGGAAAACTCTATTTCAATAGGGCATCCCATGCCCCTGCGACCGAGTTCCAGTAAATCGGATAATAAGTCCGGCAAAGGAAAAATATTGTATTTCAGTATCTGAGCAAATGTTAAAATTTTAGGCCCCTGTGCATAGGCGGTGTCCCTGATGCGGTGCTCTTCAGGTATATACGTACTTGCAAGTGTCATTACTGGAAATTCTGTTTCCGCATCATCAATTTCCCTTTTTTCCAGATTAGAATGTTCCTCGAAGTTGAGATTATCTGGATAATCCTTGATTTTCAGAGCATAAAAGAAACGCTGAGCGCCTGCTAAAATGTCATCGACTGTTGAAAACTGGGGCATAATGCCTGGATACTTTGGAGAAAAGCGAAGGGTCTTTTCTCCTTCCACAACGGTTTTTCCCAAACCCAGGGCGATATGGGCGATTCCTTCTTCAGGTTTCATATGGGAGACCGGATAAAAATTATGGGACTGGGCTACGCCGGAAATAGCCGGATAGAAATAATTCCCATATTCTTTTCCAGCCAACTGCTGGATGATAACGGCCATTGCCTCTGCATGAGGCTGATTCAAAGTGTTTCTGGAAAATGCCTTGGGACCTTCATAATACGTGGAGGCGTACACCAGTTTTATGGCTGTGATGAGATGTCGGAGACGCTTGGAAGAATCGGGATGGTTGTTGGGTATCATATAGGTTTCGTAAAGCCCGGCATATGGCTGGAACTGGGCATCTTCCAGCAGGCTGGATGAACGAACAGACAGTGGTATTTTGACCTGAGCTACGAAACCTTCGAGTTCATTTACAAGCCATTCCGGCATGTGTGCCTCAAGGAAGCCTTTTGTGACTTCTTCATCGGAAAAGTCTTCCTGGGCAAATCGTTCAAGATGGTTCTGTGCTACGAAAGACTCAAAACCGTGCGTAGTGATGACCAGGGTTTTGGGAATCCTGATGTTAATTTCCGGATATTTTTCATCAAGTTTGGAGTTTTGTTGAAGCATGGAGGACATAAAGGCCAGGCCGCGTGCTTTTCCCCCCAAGGAACCTTCACCGATTTTGACAAAATCCATGATGTGTGGATCGAAGTTATGGCGATTGTACCGGGCGACTACCCCTTTCTGTCGCCATTTGCGCAATGCGCGGATGTTGGAGGTAATATAATGCCGCATATCATCGATGCTTTCAAAATCAGATGCCTTGACCTCACGAAATGTGGAAGCAAGGGTGAATTCAGAACGGGTCATGATCCACCTGGAAAAATGATTTTGTTCTGCATGATACAAAAGACATTCATCCGGTACATGGGCAACTTTGGCCTCAAGTGCACGAAGATCCGGGGCCCGGTCAATTTCCGTGCCGTCGGGCATTCGGAAAATGAAATCTCCAAAACCCAGTTGGGTCAGGAAAAAATCATGCAATTCCGCAAGGAGATTTGGAGAGTTCTTGTCAAGGAACATTGCTGGAATTTGACTTGCCTTATCATTGTTTATGGGATCAGCGCTCAACAGAAGCAAGGGAAGGTCAGGAATTTCTTCTCTGGCTTGAGAAAGCAAATGAAATCCCGCATCAGCAGCTATTTCACCGTTTCTTGGGAGGCGGGCATCGGATATGATGCCGAAAAGAAAAGAGCGATACTTCTGCCAGAGCTCCATGGCTTCTTCATAGTTATGAGCCATTAATATTTTGGGCCTTGCCCGCATTGTGACGAGCCTGTGTTCTTCGTTGAGTCCGACCTCAAGTACTGCCTGGGTCTGTCTTACGATCTCTTTGTAAATCATGGGCAGAAAGGAAGAGTAATATACAGGGGAATCCTCGACCAGGATCAGGACCCGGACATTGGCTCTTTGGGTATCAAAATCGACATTTAAGCGGTCTTCCGCATTTTTGACGAGGGCGAGAAGCAGGTCTGAATTGCCCGACCAGATAAAGAGCTTATCAATTCCGCTGCAATCCCTGTTTTCCGGGGGCGGGTAAAGACCCCTGGCGTTGTGGGCCAGAAGAATGACAGGTAGATTCGGCCTTATCTTTTTTATCTCAAGACCTAAAGAGAAGGCATCCATTTCATCCAGATGCGGCATTGTGATAACCATATCAAATTCTTTCTTATCCAAAACCGCCAGGGCCTCATAGGCTGAGGAGGTACGGGTCACACGGGGGGGTTGACTCAGGTTCAATCCGCTGTATTCGTTGATGATCCTTGATGCAAGGCTCGTATCTTCCTCCATGATGAATGCATCATAGGGGCTTGAGACTAAAAGGATTTCTCGAATCTTGATAGACATCAATTCGTGAAATACCTTGAAATCAATGTAGAATTCACTGGCTAAATTTGTGTTTTTCTGAGTCATAATAGTATTGGAATTCACGGTTTTTCGGCTAAAGGCCCTCATGCCGATCCGCCGCTTTTAATCCAGGAATTTCGGGATATCAAGAATCAATAATTCCGATGGCCTCATCCCTGTAAGCCTCCATGACATAGGGAATGCCGGTAATTTTTGCACATTCCTCGGTAAGGGAAAATATATCCTTCCTGCTTATATATTGAACTTCCCAGTTCCTGGAACCGGCCATTATCTGCTGGAGTCCCACCTTGATCTTATCCGCGGCGCTGAATATGCCGATCGCGCCCAGCGGAAGGTGGTCTGCTTCCGGCCCGTATTTTTCCCTTAGGACTTCATAATTCATGAATATTTCTTCTTTGGTGGATCCGAATCTCGAGACGGTTGCGGGGAGTCCCCCGTCTTCTCCTCTGAGCCACTTCTCGGCGTTTTTGCCCACCATACCGGGGATCATCAATGCGCGTCCCATGCATACGGCCTTGCAGTAGGGAGAACCCAGAGCCAGTGCCTTGAAAACATGATCTTCAGAAGAAAAACCACCTGCGAATGCGATATCCGGCACCCATTTTCCCTTGCTTGCCAGGCGATCACACAATTCATACGCCATGGAATGAAGGTATATGGAAGGAATACCCCACTCGGTCATCATCCTCCAGGGGCTCATGCCTGTACCTCCCGGCGCGCCATCTATGGTCAAGAGATCAATTTTGGCATCGCTGGACCATCTGATGGCCATGGCCAGTTCTCGCATTGGGTAGGCGCCCGTTTTGAGAGTTACGCGCTTGGCCCCGAGTTTACGTATCCTTTCCACTTCATTCATAAATGCCTCTTGATCTATGAATCCAAGACGGGAATGACGTTCGAATTGCTTCAAGGGGCCTGCTTTAAAGGCGGCCTGGAAAGCGGGATTCTCCGGGTCCGGGGTGACTATGTAACCGCGCTTTTTCAGCTCTATGGCACGGTCCAATGAGTTCACCTTGATCTCACCGCCAATACACTTGGCTCCCTGGCCCCATTTTAGTTCAATGGTTTCAATACCCAGTTTATCAATCACATATTCAGCCACGCCGTTACGGGTGTCTTCTACGTTCATCTGAACAAGAATATCTCCATAGCCCTCGTGGTAACGACGGTATTCATCGACACGACGGTCCATCTCGGGTGATTTTGAGACCTTGCCGTTTTTGTTGAGTTCCAGCTGCGGATCGATACCGACCACATTTTCCCCGCAAACCAGGCTGATACCGCTGATAGCGGCCCCTATTGCAAAGTGTTCCCAGTTTTTACGCGCAATATCCGTGCTGCCGAGGGCCCCCGTGAATATAGGCACCTTCATTTTTACCTTTTCCGTAGCACCGTAAGACGTCTCAGTATTAACCGCAGGGAAGGTGGCCTTATCGGGATCGGGATCTATTCCCTTTGCTCCAAGGGCATATCCCATGATATTGAGGTGGGAATAATCAACAGGGTAGTCTTTATCCGCACCGGCGGTGATACTGCCGAAAGGTTCCGGGTAAAGCAGTTCTCTACCTCTGAAAGTGGCCCTGAACATATCGCAGTTTCCCTTGCATCCGTCAATACATCTGCTGCATATGCCGGACTGCGGCGCGACATCTCGAGAGCGGTTCTTGGTTTGAAGAGCTTCGTTAGAATTGGGTTTCTGTAGGTTCATGATTTCCCCCCATTGTGAATTAATAAAAAAGGCATCTATCCGTGATCGGATAAAGACGCCTTTGTCTCACCTAACCAAAAAAGTGCACATATCGTTATAAAAATCTTTCATATAATTTACAAATCACTTGTCTGTCAAGTTATTTTTACTAAAAAACCAGGTGCCGATAAACAGGACTGAAAAAGTGTTTTTACACGGGCATACAAATAATTGGAAAGAAAGAGGGCGGGGTCTAAATCTCA
>CAZIXY010000037.1:0-9865 GCA_964543315.1 uncultured Desulfobacteraceae bacterium
CGAGTATCCATAGCAACCTTTTGGACAAGACTAATAAATAGATTAACACAAAAACGTTTTTTCAACAAGTGAGGTGAAACGGACGGTTAAGGCATTTTTTTATAAGACTTGACTTGAGAGTATGGGCTGTGCTACCTTCCTACAATAATGAATGATAATTCATTCATAAATATAAAAACCTAATAAAATCAAAGTTTTTACGCCATTCAATTAAGATTGAGGCAAAGATCGGTTGTTGTCATGTAAATGGTCGCAATCCAAAGATCATGAAGGAGGTCGGTTTTATGGATAAAAAGTTAAAAAAGGCCGGTGTTATCGGGGCGGGTGTTATGGGAGCCACTATCGCCGCACATCTGGCCAATGTGGGTATTGAGACGGTTCTACTGGATATTGTCCTCCCTGAACTGACAGAAGATGATAAGAAAAAGGGGCTCACCACGGAAAGCAAGGCATTCAGGAACAAACTTGCTCAGAACGGTGTGAAAACGGCACTGAAGTCGAAACCGGCGTCATTTTATGTGCCTGAAAATGCCAAGCTCATTACAATCGGCAACCTGGAAGACAATCTGGAATGGTTGAGCGGCGTGGATTTGATTATCGAGGTTGTGGTAGAGCTGCTCAAGATCAAGAAAAGCGTTTTTGAGAAGATCGAGACCGTTTTGACTCCCGGAACCATCATCACATCAAACACTTCAGGTATCTCTGCGGCCGCCATGTGCGAGGGACGGTCGGAGGAATTTCGCAAGCATTTCGCCATCACCCATTTTTTCAATCCACCAAGATACATGAAGCTCCTGGAGATTGTACCGGGCCCTGACACACTTCCGGATGTTGTTGAATTCCTTGGGGAAGCCTGTGAAAAGATCGTGGGAAAAGGAATTGTTTACGCGAAGGATACCCCCAATTTTGTGGCCAACCGAATCGGAACATACAGCATGCTCCACGGTATTCAGACCATGTTGGATCTGGGATTGACGGTGGAGGCGGTGGACAAGCTGACAGGGCCGGTCATCGGTCACCCCAAGAGCGCGTCTTTCAGGACAGCGGATCTGGTCGGCCTGGATACCCTCCTGCATGTGGCGGATAATGTGTATGAAGGGGCGCCGGACGATGAAAAACGCGAGATGTTTAAAGCGCCCGAGTTCATTCAGAAGATGCTTGAGAAGAACCTTTTGGGCGAAAAGACAAAGCAGGGGTTTTATAAGAAGGCCAAGGACAGTGAGGGAAAGAAGGTGATTCTTTCCCTGGATTACAAGACCCTGGAACACACTCCCCAGGAAAAGGTGAAATTTGCCTCACTGGAGGCCGCCAAAAATACGTCAGGCGGCGGCGGAAAGATCAAGGTCATTTATTATGCGGATGATTTAGCAGGGCAATTCACTTTCCGCACCCTGTCGGAGACCCTCATCTACTCGGCCAACCGGATTCCGGAAATCGCCGATGACATCGTGAACGTGGATAATGCCATGAAATGGGGCTTTGCCTGGAAAATGGGCCCCTTCGAGGTCTGGGATGCCATCGGGGTAAAAAAATCCGTGAACAAGATGAAAGAGGCAGGTTACGAGATCCCCGCATCTGTCCTGGAGATGCTGGATAGCGGAAAGGAGTCCTTTTACAAGAAAGAGGCGAGCGTCACCTATTACTATGATTTTGCATCAAAGGACTACAAGGAGGTCCCTGTCAAGCCCGGGATTGTTCTATTGCCCTCATTGAAGGACATGGAAAAGACGGTTGCGGGAAATACCGGTGCCACGCTTATAGACATTGGTGACGGCGTTGCCTGCCTGGAATTTCATGCAAAGATGAATGCCATAGGGGAAGACATTATTCGAATGGCTGCGCAGACAGCAGATATTATATCCAAGGATTTTGAAGGGTTGGTGATTGCCAATCACGCGGATAATTTCTCCGTTGGAGCGAACCTGGCCATGGTCCTGTTTACCGCCCAGGAAGAGGAGTGGGATGATCTGGATTGGTCGGTTAAGACCTTGCAGGATTCTTTGATGCGACTCAAGTATTTGGACAAACCCGTGGTGGCGGCCCCCGCCGGCATGGCCCTGGGAGGCGGGTGTGAAGTCTGTCTCGCATCGGACCGGGTGCGTTACGCGGCGGAGACCTATATGGGCCTTGTGGAAACAGGCGTGGGCGTTATCCCTGCCGGCGGAGGAACCAAGGAACTGCTTCTCCGTAATACGGACCACCTTTTTGAGGTTCAAAGGGGCGGTATTTACCCCAAGCAGATTGAGTTCATGCCGTTTGTGGCAAGGGCCTTTGAGACCATCGCCATGGCAAAGGTTTCGACCTCCGGGCCGGAGGCGGTCAAGCTGGGATATCTTAAGGACACGGACAAGATGACGGTCAACAGGGATTACCTGATACAGGACGCCAAAAATACGGTCCTGGCCATGAATATAGAGGGCTATACACCTTCCAGACCCAGGGATGATATCCGCGTGGCCGGGGAAAATACGTTTGCCATGATCAAACTTGCCCTCTGGTCCATGCATGAGCAGGGCTATATAACAGAGCACGATGTGACCGTGGCCACAAAGGTGGGGTATGTACTTTGTGGTGGAAATGTCCTTGAAAATACAAAAGTGAGTGAGCAATATCTCCTGGACCTGGAACGGGAGGCCTTCTTGAGCTTGTGCGGCGATCCCAAGACACAGGCCAGGATGCAGCATACGCTGACAACCGGGAAACCGTTGAGAAACTAATAAAAACCGGTTGAGCGGTTAAGTGGTTAAGGAATTAATTTGACTAAGTCTTGAGGGAGGAAAATGATATGAAAGAAGCCGTGGTTGTTGCTGCCTGTAGAACAGCAGTGGGAAAGGCCCCTCGCGGAATATTGAAGGATACACGGCCGGAGCATATGGGATGCACGGTATTGGGAGATCTGTTGAAAAGGGCAGGGGACCTGGATCCCATGCTCATAGACGATGTGATTATAGGGTGCACGTTTCCCGAGGCCACACAGGGACTTAACCTGGGTCGCGTGCTGGTTATGTCCATGGGATGGCCGGATCGTATACCCGGGATGACCGTTAACCGGTTCTGTTCGTCGGGACTTCAGGCTATTGCCATCGGTGCGGAAAAGATCATGTGCGGTTTTTCCGACGTCATTATCGCCGGCGGCGTGGAAAGCATGAGCCAGATCCCCATGGGCGGGAGCATGATGTACCCCAATCCCGCATTGGTGGATACGAGGCCGGGTGCCTATACCGGCATGGGGTTGACGGCTGAAAACGTGGCCGAGCGCTATAAAATAGGCAGGGAAGAGCAGGATGAATTCGGCGCAAAAAGCCAGCAGAAAGCCGAGGCCGCCATCAAGGCGGGTCGTTTTAAGAGTCAGATTGTGCCCCTGACGGTCAAGAGACAGAAACAATTACCAAACGGACATTTTGAGTTTGAGGAATTCATATTTGATACGGATGAAGGCATGCGGCCCGGTACGACCAAAGAAGGCATTTCCAAGATCCGCCCGGCCTTCAAACCCAATGGAACCGTGACCGCCGGAAATTCATCCCAGACAAGTGATGCGGCCGCAGGTGTCGTATTGATGTCAAAGGAAAAGGCCAAGGAATTGGGCCTGAAACCCATGGCGACATTCAGGTTTCACACTGTGGAAGGGTGCCCACCGGAATATATGGGTGTAGGGCCCTCGGTAGCGATTCCCAAGATAATGAAGATTTCAGGCATGAGTCTTGATCAGATGGAACTGATCGAACTGAACGAGGCATTTGCGGCCCAGGCCATATATTGCATCAGGGAATTGGGGGTAAATGAAGAAATCACAAACGTGAACGGCGGTGCCATTGCCCTGGGCCATCCTTTAGGCTGCACAGGCGCCAAGCTGACGACACAGTTGATTTATGAAATGCAGGAGAGAAAACTCCGGTGGGGACTTGTCTCCATGTGTATCGGCTTTGGAATGGGCGCTGCAGGGATATTTGAGATTGAGGATTACTAAATAAACATTCAGCGGTCAGCAATCGGCGGCGTTCAAACTGATTTTTTGGTTTTGCCGAATGCTAATGGCTGAGAGCTGAAGGGTAAAAAAAGGAGCGATACAATGGCTGACAGGAAGATATTTAAAGGCGGGGAATTTTTGATTACAGACTTGGGCCCGGATGATGTGTTTACACCCGAGGATTTTACGGACGAACACAAGATGATTTACGAGACCGCCAGGGATTTCGTTGCTAAAGAGATTGAGCCCAACATTGATAAGCTTGAGGAGAAAAATCCGGAACTGATACTTGAGCTCCTTGGAAAAGCAGGAGAGTTAGGTCTTTTAGGGACGGATATCCCCGAGGAATATGGTGGACTGGGACTTGATAAGGTGAGTACCACCGTTGTGGGTGAGGCAGTTGGAGATGCGGGACCCTTTGCCGTTGTGCACGGTGCCCACACGGGGATCGGCACCCTGCCTATCGTCTATTTTGGAAACGATGAACAGAAAAAGAAATATTTGCCCAAACTGGCCTCCGGTGAGTGGGCCGCCGCCTACTGCCTGACAGAGGCGGGCGCCGGCACCGATGCACTGAATGCGAGGACAAAAGCGGTCCTTTCCGACGACGGCAAGTACTATATTTTAAACGGTGAGAAGATGTTTATCACAAACGCCGGTTGGGCAAGCAGCTTCATTGTTTATGCCAAGGTAGATGGTGAGCAATTTACCGGTTTTATTGTGGAGAAGGATTTTCCCGGAGTTTCCACGGGGGCTGAGGAGAAGAAATTAGGAGTGCATGGGTCTTCCACCCGGCCTGTGATCCTGGAGGATGCACAAGTGCCGGTCGAAAATGTCATGTATGAAATCGGCAAAGGCCACAAGATCGCATTTAATATCCTGAATATCGGGCGATGGAAACTGGGTGCCATGACGGTAGGTACTTGCAAGACCTGCGTGACAGGGGCCGTTAAATATGCGAACGGCCGGACCCAGTTCAACGTGCCTATCAGTTCATTCGGCATGATTAAAAACAAGCTGGCGGACATGTCTGTTCGTGCCTATATGAGTGAGAGCATGATGTACCGTCAGGCAGCTATGTTCGATGACAAGCTGGGCACCTTGGACGAGGAGGCAAAAAAGAGCGGTGCAGAAACAGCCAAGGCCATTGAAGAGTATGCGGCCGAATGCTCAATAACCAAGGTATACGGTTCGGAAACACTTCATTATTGTGTCGATGAATATGTTCAGGTCTTGGGCGGATATGGTTTTTGCGCCGAGTATCCGGCGGAAAGATACTACCGGGATTCCCGTATCAACAAGATCTGGGAAGGGACAAATGAGATCAACAGGATGCTTGTCCCGGGAACCATGATGAAAAGGGCTATGCAGGGTCGTTTGAACCTGTTACAGGCGGCCCAGGGAATCGCCGGGGAGCTCATGACCTATTCGCCTCTTTCAGTGGAGTTGCCGGATACACCCCTTGCACTTCAGGAGCACATGGTCAAGATGTCCAAGAAGCTCGCACTCATGGTAGCCGGTGTGGCTGCCCAGAAATTCGGGGCCAAATTGGACAGGGAACAGGAGATCCTGGCCAAGATTGCCGATATCGTAATTGAGATCTTTGCGATGGAGAGCGGGCTTTTAAGGGCCCTGAAAATCATTGATAAAAAGGGAGAAGACAAGGCAAAGTATCAGATTGCGGCTGTGAAGGTCTATGTGGATGAGACAATCCCCAGGATCGAAACCTGGGCCAAGCAGCTCATTGCCTATGTGGAAGAAGGGGATATGCTCAGGACACAGTTGGCCGGTGTGAAAAAGCTGGCTAGGTACCAGCCCATTGACGCGGTGAGCCTGAAGAGAGAGATTGCCGACCGGGTGATTGAACTGGAATCCTATCCCTTCTAATTCTGAACATTTTCCTGTATTTTAAAAGGGGGTTTGCTTGGGCAGACCCTCTTTTTTGATGATTCCCGTGCCCAGCCTGCCAGACGGCGGGCAAGCTTTGCCTTAAGCATTTTATTATTATATAGTAAAAACAGGCGCCGTTTAAACTTGCTGCGGGGCACACAGAAAAAACCCTTTTAGAAAATTAGAAGCATCTATATTTATATGGTATTTAAATGGTTGAAGACATTCAAAAATTAAGAAATATCGGTATCAGCGCTCACATCGATTCGGGTAAGACCACCCTCACGGAAAGGATCCTTTATTATACCAAGCGGATCTTTGCCATTCATGAAGTAAAGGGTAAAGATGGGGTCGGGGCCACCATGGATTCCATGGAACTGGAAAAGGAACGCGGGATCACAATAACCTCTGCAGCTACATACTGTGAGTGGAAGGGGCACAGGATCAATATTATTGATACGCCCGGACACGTGGATTTTACCATTGAGGTAGAGCGGGCACTGAGGGTTCTTGACGGGGCCATTCTCATCCTCTGTGCCGTAGGCGGGGTCCAGTCACAGTCTCTGACGGTTGACCGCCAGATGAATCGTTACAAAGTTCCGAGGATAGCCTTTATAAACAAGTGTGATCGATCAGGGGCCGACCCATTCAGGGTGTGTGATCAGCTCAAGACAAAATTAAACCACAATACCGTGCTCATGCAGATACCTATCGGTCTTGAAGCACATTTTTCTGGTGTCGTGGATCTGGTTACAATGAAAGCGGTCTATTTCGAAGGGCCTAACGGGAACGAGATAAGGGAGGAACCTATTCCTGAAGAGATGCTTGATAAGGCACGGGCAAAAAGGGAAGAACTCCTCGATGCCGCTTCCATGTTTTCGGATGAACTCATGGAGGCCGTTTTTGAAGAACGGGTAACGGAAGATCTTATTTATAAGGCTTTGAGAGCGGGAACCCTTTCAAGACAATTGACACCGGTTTTTTTGGGATCGGCCTATAAGAATATCGGTGTCCAATGTGTACTGGACGGAGTGAACCGGTTTCTTCCGGCCCCGACAGATGTTCAGAATGTGGCCCTTGACCCGGATCAGGACGAAAAGGAAATTACTCTTGAGACAGAACCCGATAAGCCTGTTGTTGCCCTGGCCTTCAAATTGGAGGTCACACCATACGGTCAGTTGACCTACCTCAGAATATATCAGGGTTCCGTGGGTAAAGGAGACGATCTTATTGTCACGCGCAACAGGAAAAAGATAAAGGTGGGGAGACTGGTCTGCATGCATGCAGACGAGATGGAAGACATTCCCAGGGCCTATGCGGGGGACATTGTTGCGCTGTTCGGTGTGGACTGCTACTCAGGTGACACATTTACGGACGGAACGCTGGGTTACAGCATGTCCTCCATGTACGTGCCGGATCCGGTCATATCTTTCGCCGTCACACCGAAGGACAACAAATCCCAGAATAACATGTCCAAAGCCCTGAACAGGTTTATAAGAGAAGACCCCACATTTCGTTCACATGTAGATGAAGAATCGGGCGAGACCATTATATCGGGCATGGGAGAGCTTCATTTGGATGTGTATGTGGAGAGAATGAAAAGGGAGTTCAATGCCCAGGTCGTAACAGGGATCCCCCAGGTGGCATACCGGGAGGCCATCACAAAAAGGGTGCTGTTCGATTATACGCACAAGAAGCAGACAGGAGGTGCCGGCCAGTTTGGAAGGGTCGCTGGTTTTATGGAACCTTCCGAGGACGGGACCTATCAATTTGACAATCAGGTAAAGGGAGGCGTGATTCCCACAGCATACCTGCCGGCAGTAGATAAAGGCATGCAGTCCTGCCTTAAAAAAGGACTTATGTTGGGATTTCCGGTTATCGGTATGAAGGTGACGGTTAATGACGGCAAATCCCACAGTGTTGATTCCTCCGAGAGGGCCTTCACACAGGCAGCTGTCGGCGCATTCAAACAGGCATATATGAAAGCCGGACCTGTTATCCTCGAGCCAATCATGAAGC
This sequence comes from uncultured Desulfobacteraceae bacterium, assembly GCA_964543315.1. Taxonomy (GTDB): domain Bacteria; phylum Desulfobacterota; class DSM-4660; order Desulfatiglandales; family Desulfatiglandaceae; genus JAFDHL01. The sequence continues at coordinate 7,880 of CAZIXY010000037.1, forward strand.
TGTCCGTGGAGGGTCCTTCCGAATTCCAGGGGAATGTGATGTCGTCCATCAATCAGCGAAGGGGCCTGATTGCGAGTGCCACGGAAGACGGCGTGTTTACCAACATTGAGGCAGAAGTACCCCTGGCGGAGATGTTCGGCTATGCGACGACCCTCAGATCGCTGACCCAGGGCAAGGCGGAGTTCACCATGGAATTTTCAAGGTATGCAAAGGTCCCCGAAGCCCTTTCAGAGGAACTGAAAAAGAGTAAAAGGGAAAAGGCAAAAGGAGAAAAGGAATCATGAAAGATTTTATTTCACTCAGCCCGTTAAAGCTCCTTGAGAAATCCTCCAGAAAGAAATTGGGTACGGGAAATCTTGGAGTTCTCATTGCCCGTGCCGGAGTGGGTAAAACCGCTTGCCTTATCAATATTGCTTTTGACAGGATTTTTCGCCAGCAAAAACTTGTGCATATTTCTCTTGAAGAAGGACCTGAAAAGGTTACATCCTATTATAATGTCATGTATCATGATCTTGTAAAGGCCCTGGAGCTAACGGATGATTATGATTATTATCGGATGCTTATTGAAAGGAATAGGATGATTTTGGCCTATTTGAATCAGAGCTTTGATATAGAGCGCCTTGGGGCAAACCTCAGGAATCTGGCGGAAAATCTTGATTTCAGGCCTGATGCGCTTATTGTGGACGGCATTGAATTCGAAAAAGCGGAGAGAATACTATTTGAGGGTATCAAAAAAATTGCTGAGGAATTCCAGGTGGAAATATGGCTGTCGGCCCTCTCTCACAGGCATATCGATAAGGTAAACGAAAGAGGGATACCCTATCCATGCCATGAACTCGACGACCTTTTCAGCCTGATCATACAGGTTCAGCCGGAACCTTCAGGTGTCTTTTTAAGGCTTCTGAAGGATCACGATAATCCTGCGAGCCCGGACGCAAGCGTCAGGTTGGATCCGAACACGTTTCTCTCTCTGGATATGAAATAATGTGTTTTAAATGCTAAGGATTTTTCGTTTTAATGTTATTCGTGGCCTTCTTTAATGACTCATTTTTTCTTGACAAGTCGGGGCATGTGCTATTTAAGGAAAATGTTCGTTTACATTTATTCTTCTGGATTCCGGCCTCTGACTCCGGGATGCTCTAAAGTAAAAGACACCGACAGAGTCTTTATGCATTGTTAAATATACCAATCTGTGAGGAGTTAATTCCTGATTAGCTAAAATAGGAGGTGGAAAATGCGGAAACTGAAAATAACAACAGCGCTATTTCTTTGTGTAGGCATACTTTTTGTGTTTTGTTCGTGTCAGACGCCAGCAGGGCGAACTGCGGGTCAGGTGGTGGACGACGGCACAATAACTACCAAAGTAAAGGGAAAGATTTTTAATGATGATCTGGTCAGTGGATTTACCATCTCTGTAAAGACTTTTCAGGGCGAAGTGACCTTGACCGGGGCGGTGGATTCTGAAAGGGCCAGGGAAAGGGCAGGTCAACTGGCCCGTAATACCGTGGGAGTGGTAAAAGTACATAATCACATCAAGATAAAGAAATGAAATATGGCCCGGCGTAATAGTGAGAAGCTAAGTGGACCCGATACAACTTGAAATAGTCGCACCTATGCTTTCCACGATTGAGATGGGGGGGCGTGGATCCAGCTTTATATTCGGTTATCTGGGACTGAAAAGGAAACATCGAGATTTTTCTATTAATGAATATCCTGATGACTGGAAATACGCCGCAAACTATTTATCGGAATGGATCCAGGAAATCAATACTCTGTATAAGCACCGGATTCGAATTCGCATTATTGACGCACAGTCTCCCCTTGGTATGTGGAAGCAGATACGCCACAGGCTTTTCAGATTCCCCGCGTTTATCGTCGATAGAAAGCGGACATATATCGGGTGGGATTACAAGGAACTGGAAGCATTGATTGACGAATGCATTCGCGTTGCGTGAACTACTCAAATTAAGCCCCTGCGCGAAAAGT
>CAZIXY010000037.1:9875-16628 GCA_964543315.1 uncultured Desulfobacteraceae bacterium
TTGCAGGGGCTTTGGGCTTCATGCACCCGGAAAGAGGGCATCCGTTACCCGGCCTATCATCTCCGTACCCCTGACCTCCTTTTCAAAAAGGGGGATTTCCCCGCACAGGTTTTCGAAAGACTCATTGACTTCTTCTCTATACCTGTCCTGCATCTTAACGCGGTTTAATATGAATTCAGAGGTGTCATCTACTATCTCGGATTTGTCGATAGCCTGGTTGACAATCACTCCCCCTATGGGTATCCCGAAATCCTCGAACCATCCGATAAAGCGACGGATTACCGCGATGGGCAAGGATTCAAGAAGCGTCACGAAAAAGAAAGCGCTTTTCTCATCATCCGTCAGGATCGTCCGCATTTGATCAATTCGTTCCCGGAACGTCGTAAGATAATCAAGGAGGGGATCTTCTTCTTCCTCGACCTTCTTTTTTCTGAAGGAAAGGCTCAGACGCATGCTTTTCGCCTCATCCCGGCTTTGCATCATCTTGTCCACCCATAGGGTATAGACTTTTGACATGCCAAGGAGTCTTCTGGCATTCGCCGTGGGAGCGGTGTCAAAGACATAAAATTCAAAGGCGTCTTCGAATATAATATTTATCATATTCTCGAACATGGCCGATTCTTCAAAGGCCGGGTTCATGGTCGCAGACTCAATAAAATCATCGGCCTTGGTTGGGATATCGGCAAATTTCAGAAACCAGCCTATTTTTTCCCGGATCTCCGTCTTTGATTTTTCAATGGTGTCCTTTGTGTCAATTTCTTGAACATAAAGGTTTTCGGTCCCCGGTATCAATACCGCCTTTCCGAAGACGTCAAGCTTAAAGAGATTTGAAAGGCTGTGCACCGGATTTGTAGAGGCCAAGAGTGTCTTTTTACCCTGCTTTGCCATCCAGAGAGCCACGGCTGCCGCCACAACCGTCTTTCCAACGCCCCCTTTTCCGCCGAAATAGATATAGCGCATTTCAGGGTGTTCCTTAAAAAAATCCGCCATTTTATTTTTCATGACAACTTCTCCTCAAACATCACTTCTGCAAGTTTTCGAATGGTATCAAGGCCCTTTATTTCAGAATCAAATTCAGGCACTCGTGAAAGGACAAGGGAACCGAACTTGTCGTCTATCATATTGAGGGCACCCACCTGCATCTCAATCCTGTTTTTCAGGTAGGCCGGAATTTTTTCATTCAACAAGTCACGGTTAATAACACGATTGACAACATACCCCGCAAGTGGAACATCGTATTTGGAAAAGAGCTGTCCGGCCTTTTCAGTATCTATAATAGTCATTTCCTCGGGATTGACCACAAAGAAAAAGGCGGTCTTTTCAGTATCTGTCATGATCTTGGAGGACTGTCCGATACGCTCTTTGATGTACATCAATTCGTTGTATATCTCGTCTGTTTCCGTATGCTCCTCATGTTGCATGGTAGAAATAGCCTGATCGTATTCACGCATCTGCTCCCTGAGTGCGGTTATTTTATCCAGCCAGGCGTCATATACCGCTGCCATGCTCAAATAATAAAGGGCATGACCAAGTGGCACCAGGTCGTAGACATAATAATCAAAGTCTCCTTTCACGACAATGTCGACGACTGCATCGAAGATAGCGCTCTCTTCCATGGCGGGTTCCGCTGATGAGGCCCTTATATAGCTGTCTATCTCTTCAGGAATTTTTTTCATGCCGTACATGGAGATAATCTTCTGGCGTATTTCCTCCTGGTATTCCTGAATGCTTTTATCCGCATCTATTTCCCGGGCAAACAGGTTGGGCATGATCTCAATGTTCCCCTTGCCAAAGATATCCTTTTCGAAGATATCGCTGAGTGATGCCTGGGGATCTACGGAGAAGACGAGCACCTTTTTGCCTTTTTTTGCCAAGTAATAGGCCGTTGCTGCCGAAAAGGTGGTTTTTCCCAGCCCCCCCTTTCCTCCATACATAATGTATTGTCTGTTTGGATATTTTTCAAAAATGTCGGCAAGAGACATAAATCCTCCTTCTCAAACAGTGCAAATTGCACAAAAAGCTCTCGAAAACACGAGTTGCTCAATTAATACATACTATCCATAAAATCCTTTTCCCTTAACATCCTGCGTTTCCATGTGGTGATCTGGGGAACCACATGGGGAAGGAGACGGAGGGAATAATAGGGCGGAAGTATCGGGATGCCGAGCATATCGCCCATGGTAATCAGGATAAAGAGGTGCTCCATGCTGGATCGTGTCTTCAGGGCATGCCTTGCCATTCCGTGCGTGGCCATCCCATAGGTGAAGTCCTTGAAAAAACCGATGACTCCTCCGGATTTCTTTTTCTCTTTTTCTTCTTTTTTTGCCATCATGACACCTTCCAAAATTAATAGTTATTCTTTTATGTGATCAAAAAAATCCCTTTCCCTTAAAACTCTTCGTTTCCAGGGATCTAACCTTTTGGAATAATAAGGCATTATCCTCAGATAGTAAAAGTTGAAAAGGCCTGGGAACCCAATTTCGTTTCCAAATATCCCTAACATAAACAGTTCGTCCAGGCAATGTTTTTCTACACTGATCCCCGCAACGATTTCATAAAGGAAAAAACCCCTTAAGTAGTCTCCTATCTTTTTAATCCAGGTAGTGTTCAATTTTTTAGGCAATAAACGCAAAGGGATACATCTCCAGTAAAAACAGTCAACTGGACGACATACCCCCTTGCTTTGATTAAAGTAACTTTTTATGCTGCCGCCTCTCCCGCCTCGGCCGGAGCTGCTGCCTCGCCTGATTTGTATCTCTTAAAGGCTTTCCAGCCGTCATAGGCAAGGATCAAGGCCAGGATGATGAGCAGAATGGCCACTGCCGCGGCAAAGTAATTCCCGAACACCTTTTTTCCTGCCAGCGCACCCGGTATCAGCTTGAAAAAGGACATGTAAAACAGGGCGCAAACAGTCGTTGCGTACATGAAAAACATGGGATAGATGGCAATCTTATAATTCTTCGATTTCTGAACCAGAAACAGTGTGACGAGTAGAAGCGCAAAAGATGCCATCAACTGATTGGCGCCGCCGAACAAGACCCATACATAGAGCCATGTTCCTGTTTTTACAAGAATAAAGGTTATAACAAGGGCCACAATGGTCGCAATATGCGGATTTTTGGCAATACCTATGGCATCGCCCAAAAGCTCGGCTGTCGCAACCTTCATAAAACGGAACACAAGATTCACAATAGTAAGGGCCAGAATGATAATCATCATGCCTGCAAGGGCCTTGGCATAGCCCACCGGCAGTCCAATGGACGTGATAGCCCCACCAAGGCCACCGACGAAGATGCCTACGGGGTTGCTGACCTTGGCCATGTAACCTGCCTTGTCGGCAAATGCCGTGGCACATACGATAACGGCAATAATTGAGATGGTAAATTCCGCAAACATGGCCCCGCCGGTCACCGGCCGGACGTCCAGCTCGTTTTCAAGCTGCCGTGACGTTGCCGTGCTGGAGACCAGACTGTGCCAGCCTGATATGGCACCGCATGCGATTGTCACAAAAAGAAGCGGCCAGAGAGGTCCCATCCCTATGCTCCAGCTTGTAAAGGCAGGGAGTGTCATGGGTTTGTGGCCGATGATGATCCCTATAACACCTGCGATAATCCCGAAATACACAACATATACCGTTGCGTAGTTATACGGCTGTATAAAACGCCATACAGGAAGAATCGAGCTGAAATAGCCGAATATCAGGACGCATATAAGGACAAAGGTGTAAGAAAGTTTTATCTGCCACACCGTACCCAGCCAGATGGAGACGAAGATCAGGACAATGGCAATAATGGTCGTTGCGAGAATGTTGACCTTTGACCTATAGATCATATGGCCGACCAGAAATGCAACGGCAATAATCACCAGTAAGGGAAAGGGAAGTGATGCATTTCCGCTGACGCCTCTTGTAATGACATGTCCAAAGGCGGTTGCTATAAGAAGCAGGTAAAAGTAAATGAATGTCAGGAGTATCTTCCGTGCCCGTGGCGATATCAACTTGTATCCAAGGGCTCCAAAGGTATCCCCGTCGTTCCTGATGGAGACCATAGCGCTTGAAAAGTCATGCAGCCATCCGATAAAGAAGACGCCAAGTCCCAGCCAGAGCAGCGCGGGCACCCAGCCCCATTGAAGGGCCACGATCGGACCGATGATCGGGGCAGCTCCTGCTATCGAGTTGAGCTGGAACCCGAAGAGCACATTTTTGTTGGCCGGCATGAAGTCGACTCCATCCATGTACATCTTGGCGGGGGTCGCCCTGTCCGGGTTGATCTCAAAAATGTTTTTGGCAACCCACTTGGCATATACCCAGTAACCGAGAACAAGGATGACTATCCACCATAATAATACCCATAATGAATTCATATCTTTCCTCCTAATTTTTGAGCCTGTGCCGGATGAGAACTCGTTTGTAAACCGGCATGCAGCCAACCCTTGTCTGCATATATCCCGATTCCGGCAAAATAATGTGAATCTAAGCTCAAGATTTTTGTATTAAATTGTTTGTATTATGGGTTCTCACTCATGCTAAAGATGAATGCCGAAAGAAATGATAGTAAAGGAATTGATAGCCATATATCACCTCCTTACCGATGGATGAAAAAATTATGATAATAATGGTTGGATTGCCACGTCCCGGAATTGAGAAAGTTATTTTTGGTTTTTTCACCTCCTTTGCATAAAATTTATATTAATAAAAATAAAATAGGTTAATGTATTGATAATTATAAATACTTTAACACTAATTTATTAACAAAAAACAGCCACAAATGTCAATATAAAATGTGCTTAAATAACTGCGCGGTTAATTCACAATCCTAACGCTTGAATTTAACAGATATTTTGATAGTGTTGCGGATAAAAAAAATGATAAAATTTTGGGGATGGGCGCTCTGTCAGCAGTCGGCCAGCCATAAGAACTGCAGGTAAGCCCGCCAGTAAGACGGCAGGCAAGCATTCAGCAATCAGGAAAAGGCATCAAAACGAGGGATTGGCAGACCGCTGATCGCTGACCACTGAAAGCTCCATCCGGATTTTCAGGATGGAGATGCGACCTTTCGAAGAGCCCCATGCCCCGCCCACCAAACGGCGGGCAAGCTTCGCCTCCCATAATGAGGCAGTCGAAATAGGGGCATTGGGGTCTATTTTTAAAAGCCGTCTATGCTGACATGACTCATGAAAGGGAAGGAAGCATGGCTTTGAGGGGTTTTCGGAGTGACTGGCGGTAGGCCGTCGTAGAAAAGACCCCCGCATAGCGGGATCTGCGACACGCTGGGAGGCTCGGAACCGAAGAAAAGGTTTCAAAGCCATGCTGACTATACTGGTACTGTCGTTGAAGGCTCGGCATGGTACTGTGTGGTTTTAATGAACGTTAAACAGGACAATATGCGTGCACGCTGAAGAGGAAAAATCCATAATAAAGGTCATCCTGAGCGGTAGAATGCTCGTTGCGCTTGTTATGGGTTTTGCCTGCGGTCTCCCGCTCCTTTTGACCATTAGCGTATTACAGGCGTGGATGAAAGAAGAAGGAGTCGACCTGACCGTCATCGGAATGATGGCCTTAGTGGGACTTCCTTATACCTTGAAGTTTCTCTGGGCCCCGTTTCTTGATCGTTTTACCCTGCCTTTTCTGGGTCGAAGGAGGGGTTGGCTTCTGGTTGCCCAGGTGGCCCTGGTTTTTTCAATCTCGGGCCTGGGATTTACCAATCCGGCGGATAACCAGTGGATGGTTGCCTTTATGGCGTTTTTTGTGACCTTCTTCAGTGCCTCGCAGGATATCGTTGTGGACGCCTACCGCAGAGAAGATTTTTCCGATCAGGAATTGGGTCTCGCCTCTTCTCTGTATATCAATGGATACCGCGTAGGGATGCTTTTGGCCTCCGGAGGAGGCCTCATCATGGCAGATCACATGCCGTTTTCTCATGTTTATCAGATTATGGCCCTGTGTATGCTGCCCGGCCTTTTGACGACACTCCTGGCCCATGAGCCGGAAATCACACACGGAACCCCAAAAACTATGTGGGAAGCGGTTATTGATCCGCTGACGGAGTACTTTAGCCGGAACGGCGCGTTGTGGATTCTCGCCTTTATCCTTTTCTACAAAATAGGAGACACCATGGCCAGCGCCATGACAACTCCCTTTTATCTGGATATCGGTTTTTCAAAGACTGAGATAGGTGCGGTCGTCAAATTTTTTGGGTTTTGGGCAACCATTGCCGGGGCCCTTCTCGGCGGAGTGATTATGCTGAGACTAGGGATAAACCGTTCCCTGTGGATATTTGGCTTTCTGCAGGCAATGTCCACGGCCTGTTTCGCCATTCTGGCGGTCATAGGGCACAGCGTCCCGGCACTGTCAGGTGTGATTGCCTTTGAAAATTTGAGCAGCGGCATGGGGACAGCAGCCTATGCGGCTTTTATGGCCAGCATAACAAACAAAAAATTTACCGCCACGCAATACGCGCTTTTGACAAGCCTCATGGGCGTTCCCAGGGTACTGGCATCCGCCCCCACAGGATTTCTGGCAAAAAATATGGGCTGGGAGGCATTCTTCATTGCATGCACGCTGATAGCTATTCCAGGGATGCTCCTCCTGTTGAAATTTGCGCCGTGGAAGTCAAAAACCGAAGCCACGAACCCTGAGCCTGTCGAAAGGGCGAGTGGAATGCGGAGAGGGCAGAACTCCCCCGTAGATAACTCGTAGAAAAGACCCCCGCATAGCGGGATCTGCGACACGCTGGGAGGCTCGGAACCGAAGAA
>CAZIXY010000038.1:0-16577 GCA_964543315.1 uncultured Desulfobacteraceae bacterium
GAGGGACTCACGATCCCGAGCAAGGCCGAAAGGCTGCGTTATCCTCATCCTCGGCCTGTTGACGGACTTTTTACGAGCCCATCAAATCAGAGATTCTCTAATTTTTTGAGATAGTTGAGACAGGAGTTCCAAATCTTTTTTCGCGTGTTCGGGCTTCATAGTGCCCATACCGCAGGCGGGCGTGAGGATGGACCTTTCAGCAAGCAGGCGGTCGTCTGTTCCCCACTCATTAAGTTGTTTAAGACCCGTTTGAAGACTTGAAAAGAGGGCTTCGACCGTTTCTTTCCCCGTGAAGTTGGCCGTGGGTATAATTCCCCAGGCTATGATTCCGCCTCCCTTGAGAAAGCGCACAATATCATCAGGATATAGGAGAAAATAATCCATGTACTCGGATGCGTCGAAGTTGATTATGTCAGGCCCTGCCTCCACAATCATTGACCAGTCCGTGTTTCCACAACAGTGAATGCCGATAAGGGTTTCGGAATTTTCTCTCAGGTAATCAATAACGGTCCGCAGGTTTCTAATAACCTCATGGCGCTCTATTGGTGTGAAGGCCGACCCGAATCCCGAAAGGTAGGGTTCGTCTAAGAAGATGATCGTCTTGTTACCGGATTTTTCTATTTCACGTACCTGCCACAGCGCCTTTATTGAGATCCCTCTTACCACTGCCTCCAGTATTTCCGGATTGTGGAGTACGGAATTGCCGTTTGTGTCGGTTATGCCGGCAGCAAAGGTGATAGGACCTGTCGATTGGCCTTTGATATAAGCGCCGTGGAACCCCTTCCTATCGATAAGATCCAAAAGCGCAAAAAGACCGTTAGCATAGCTTCTGCTTATGGCAAAGTATTCTATGTCCTGATCCAGAAAATGCTCGTAAAAGGTGGCAAGTTCCGATTCGATATTTTTTGTTCGAGAAACCACAAGTTCTCTTTTTTTCTCGACGATTTCTAAAAAAGACAGACCTTCACTGAACTGGATATTCATGTCTTCCAAATGTGTGCGTTTTACAAATTGAGGCCAGAAGGGTATCAGGGGAAGGTGTTTCAAAATGTCGGAACATGTTCTCTCAACATTTTGAAAGGGGACGCTTCCCACACCGGTAGCCATGAAGTCAAATGGGGTTTTTAGATCAGGCACGGCTTGACTCCTGGATTCTGGCCAGCCACCCTTCCAGAATTCCGAGCATCTTCTTTTTTCTTTGTATCACGATGTTCTCGCCGGGAATAGGAGCTTCCTCTTTCCCTTCAGTGAGTACCGTTAACTCCTTTAGACGTTGCCTCGCGGCTTCATTGCCGGGTTCGGCTGAGAGGATAGTTCGGTATGTGTTTATGGCTTCCTGGATCAAACCCTGGTTATAATAAATCTCCGCAAGTGTCGGTGTTGCCAGTTCAGCGAACAAATCCGTATCTTCACCCTCTTCCAACACATCCTTCAGGGTTTCCGAGACCTCAGCCGTTGGTTTTTCCTTTTCCGGCTTTATCCTGTCTTGGAGGGCAAGGGCTTCCGCATCATTCGGGCGGTAAGAAAGGTATTTTTTCAGGGCTTCGGCAGCCTCTTTGACTCTGCCCTGCCGTTCATAGTTTTCAGCCTGGATTTTAAATACGGGAATCAGATGCTCGATATGAGAAATAACCTTTTCCATCTCTTTTTCGGACTGATCAATTGAGCCTGCCTCAAGATAGCACTCGGCCAACAGGCGCCGAATTCTGTAGGCGTCGGGATATACACTTAAGGCTTTAGCACATTCCCGTATGACATCATCTATTTGCCCCTGTTTCTTCATTTCGGTAAGGAGCAGGAAGAGGGTGCTTTGAGAAGGCCCACTTGCTAATATTCGGGTAAAAAGATCATTTGATTCCCCCATCGTGCCTTTCCTCCTTATTCTTTTTCCGGTTCCCCGAAGCTTCTTTTGGTTTCGGAGGTATTGTTCCGACAATTCTGTCGCCGCGCTTTTCCTTCTTGAACCTGTAGATGACTTCGTTTTCCTTAATCAGGTTGAGTTCCTTCCTGGCCACCGATTCCGCATATTCTATATCAGTACGGAGACGATTGATCTCCTCCAGTAGTGCCTGGTTTTCGGCCGCAAGTCTGCGTATCCTCTCAATATGGGCCTGGCGTTCCATTTCGGCATCGTAAAGGTGCAGAAAACCGCGCTCGCCAAAGGCCAGCCAGGCCACTATGGCTCCTAAAAAGCAGAGGACAATTAGTGGGAATTTCCAGAATTTCCTCTTTTTAGAACCCAACTTAAAACACCTTTTTCGGCTCCCAATTCGCCGCAATAATAATGGAAGATACCCCGGCCTTTTTGGCGCAATCCATCACATCGACAACCCTTCCGTGGCTGACATCTTTATCGGCCTCCAGGAGCAAATGAATCCTTTCGTCCTTTTTTACAGTCTTTTTCAGCTCTTGCCCCAGTCGCATAAGGTTGATGTTTTTGCCCTTAAGGTAGATCCTTCCCGACCTGTCAATGACCAGCGTAATTTTGTGGCCTTTACTGTCATATTCTTTCTGGGTTATTTTGGGCAATCTGATAGGAACTCCCGAAGCAATGTGAAAGTGAGAGGTCAACATGAAAAAGATCAGGAGTAGAAATACGATGTCTATGAGGGGTGTTATTCCCAGTCTCGATTCTTCCTCTCTGGATTTTCTGAATTTCATAGTCCACCCCATTCAATCTTGCTGTCCTGTTCTATAAGCTCCATAAGCCTTAAGGAGTTTTCTTCCATCTCGAAGATAAGGGTGCCGGCCTTGTCCTTCAAAAACCGGTAGCAGACCAGGGTGGGTATGGCAACACAAAGACCTGTCGCAGTTGTGATCAGAGCCTCTGCAATACCCCCTGCAAGGGGCGCGGGGTTGCCTATCCCCTGGACCGAGATGGCATTGAAGGTTTTAATCATCCCCGAGACCGTACCCAGAAGTCCGAGGAGAGGGGTCAGATTGGCAATGGTGGACAGGATATCAACATTCCTCTCCAGGATGGTTGCCTCCCGGCTCCCCCTTTCTTCGACAGCCTCCTTGACCAGCCACATGCCTTTTTGTGTATTGCTCAAACCGGCCATAAATATTTTTGCAATGGAAGACATATCGTTTTGGCAAAGGGCGATTGCTTCTGAAAGTTTTCGCTTCAGCAATAATTCTTCCACCTGAAGGATAAATTTTTTAGGAATGATATGATTTCTTTTCAGGACCCAAAGGCGCTCCAGGAAAACGGCCAGTGCCACAATGGAACAAAAAATAATAGGATACATGAATACGCCGCCTTTTATAATCAGATCAACCATGGGTCCCCCGGAAAATGGTGTTTTTTTATTTTTCTAATAGCATATCTTTAGACCCATAAGGAAGTTAAAAATTGAAAGGAAGCCATGCAACCGTTAGGCATATAAGGGACTGTAATGGAAATGTCCACTGGATCGAAGATTTGATGGATGAATGAGGAGTTGCATGCGCAGTTTCCTTTGTGTATCTTATACTTGACACTCAGACGAATTTTGCAAATAATATCAAAGAGTTTTTATCTTCAGGTTCAACAGGGCAGGAGACCCTGATGTAAATCTTATCAATTTTTTCAGCTCCTTTTTGTGGGAATGTGAATCGAGGTTATACATCTTGAACAAGACATCTGATAAAGGCAGGGCGTTAGGTCGGGTGGGTCAAAAGTCCATTTTTGTTTCTCAGCAAAAAACCCTCAAGGAATTTTACGCACTTTCGGGGAAAGAGATCCTGACCCGGATCCTGGAACATGACCATCCTCGCCAATTGATACAAAATTTACCAGATGAGGATTTTTTCTGGCTGGTAAAGAAGGTCGGTGACAATGATTGTCTGACGCTTTTGGAATTGGCCTCCGAAGAACAATGGCAGTATCTCCTGGACCTGGAATTGTGGAGCAAGGACCGGATGCATATGGAACACGCCTACAAATGGCTGGGGAGGCTTCAGATGGCTGATCACGAAAGGCTTGCCGGTTGGTTGCTCAATGAAGGTCAGTCTCTTGCCTATTATCTATTTTTTAATAGTATTCAGGTGGAGATCAAAAAGGAGGATGAGATTTATGATCTTGATTCGGACTTTTTCACCTTTGACGGTCTTTATTTTATAAGAGTGCTCGATAAAAACCAGAGTGGTATGATAAAGAATGTTCTGCGAACAATAGCCGATGAAGACCTTAATCGCTACCATGCCTTGCTTCTGGGGCTTAAAGGCCTTATTCCCGCTGAAACGGAAGAAGACATGTATCGTTTGAAGAATATACGCTTGGCTGAGCACGGTTTCCTTCCATTTGAAGAGGCCCTGTCTGTCTATTCCCCCTTAGATCCCGAATTTGTGCTTGTTCAACAGACATCAAAGGAAACAAAAGTATTGGTGCTTGGAGAATCAGATCGCGGATTGGTCCCTGTTTCGCCTCTTTATCACGTTGAGAGTGAGGCCCTATTGGCAGTAACGATCTCTGGGATTATTGATGGTATTCTGCTGGACAGAATTGCCCTTGAGTTTGCCGGGCTCTGTAACCAGATCCTTTCCGCCGACGGAATTCCGCCCAAGGATGTGGAAATTTTGGTCAAGTCCTGCAGAAAGGCATCCGGGTATCTGAATATCGCCTTGGAGAGGCTGTGTGGAAAGGACGTCATTTTATCTGAGGAAATTTTGAGAAAGAATTCCCTATTATCCCTTTTTCAGGTAGGTTTCGGGCTGGCGCTGAAACTGAAGTGGGAAACTGAGGGCTGGATAAAAAAGAGCTGGTTTGAGAAACAGGGCCTGGGATCCGATTTTTGGGGCGATTGGTGGGGAGAAACCCTGGCGGGTCTCATGAAAGAGAAACCCTGTCTTTATGTAGGCCTTGAACGAGGAGAAAATTACAGGGATTTTGAAAGCCTTTACGAATTAGATGAATGTCGCAGACTCGTACGGCGCATGAAGGCGCTGGACAGGCTTTTTGGGTTTCTGGCAGGGCGATATGCGTTTGATAAGGACTGGGCCAAGAGTTCCGGGCTGACGTATCAGCAGTTGCTTTTCAACCACTGGGCCAGACATCTGTTGAAACAGGAGCCTTGTTTTTCCGGTATTTCCCCCATTCAAGGAAAAGAATTTTTCGGCCTGCTGAGGGCGAACGAAAAAAAGCCGCCATACCGGATGACCGAGTTTCAAGAGGATTTTATAGGATATTACATGTCTTATGCTCACGATTTTGAGGATAAGACTGCCTCAAGCCTCAGGGCCGCATTATCCCTTGTGTGGCGGGAGTTTCAGCAAGAGCATGAGTGGATGACCAATCTTGATCCGGAGGGGAAGTTCACAAGGTTCCTCCTGATTATGCCTTCTCATTAATCTCCTGTTCGGTGAAACAGCCTGTACAGGTTTTGCCCCACATGGAAAGGGTCTTTTCCTGATTGTAGGGTAAAAGATGTTCGTATCCTTCTTTCATGAAGTTTTTTAAGGCAGATACGGGTATTTTGAGCCCATCAATAGTGATTTTTTCATTGTCGTTCTTGCCTGAAATTATGTCCTCAATCTTCATAAGCAAAAACCTCCTTGGAGCAAGTTATTGAATTGAGCTGAAGCGACTGAAGTGCAGCAGGCACATTCGCTGTACCGGTGCGTTTTTATGTCCTGATCTCCTGTTTCATAAATACCAGGTATGAAATAGCAAAACAGATCAGTGTTATGGCTATAAGGGTCGTTATATGCGGAAAGACAACAATCATGCTCTGACCCAGACTAAGAGGGTTCTTGAATCTCGACGCAAGGAGTTCTTCCATGGGACCCATCATGATTATGGATCCCGTAGTCTTGCGCATGGGATTGATAATGGTTTCCGTGGCCTTGGAGTAGAGTACCATAGGAGATGAGATCGAAATTATTTCCTTTATCCGCATATTTTTTATAACAAGTTCAGGCCTGTTCCGGTTCTTGTTATCCTGCGGTGCAATCGCATTGGCTGCTACCTCCGCACCCAGGGAAACGAAAAAGGAAAGGAAGATCCAGAGGGCCACCGATGCGAGCGCGGATGTGGCTATGCCTTTGAAAAAAATGGAAAAAAGGATTGAAATCCCCAGCCAGAAGGAGATGTAAAAAATGCTTATAAGGAGGTATATTAAGAGTCGCCATATTTCCTCAATTCCCGGAACAACGCCCACTATTGCCAGGCCGAAACCGGAAATAACCAGAACTACCGATACCAACAAGACGCTGATCGTGGCTACGCCCGCTAAAAATTTTCCATTGATGACGGCATCGCGGTAAATGGGTTGGGAAACCAGTTTTATGAGTGTGCCCTGGGCCCTCTCCCGGTTTATTGAATCGAATCCAAGGATCAGCCCGATCAGGGGCCCGAAGAAGGCCACAAACTGTATCATAGAAAAGAGCGCCCCCGGTGAACTGAAAAGCATGAGAAAGGGGAATCTGGTCTTGGCGAGTGCCTCAAGATTCTCTTTCATATTTAGCCCGGCCATGTAACTGGTAATGAAACTGACCATTGCGATAAGGGCAAAAAGGATTATAAATCGGTAGCTGCTGAAGTGATCGCAAACTTCCTTTTTAAAAACAGCAAAGAGGCCCGACATGTTTATACCTCCTGGAAATACTTCATATAGATTTCTTCCAAGGAATACTCTTTTTCACCAACCCCGAATTTTTCCCGTGCCAGTGATTCAATGGACCCATCGGCAATCATCTTTCCGTTTATCATAATGCCAACACGATTGGATATCCTTTGCACTTGGTGAAGATTGTGGGAACAGAGAAGCACGGTGATTTTCCTGTCCCGGTTTAACGAATGAATGATGTCGATCAGGCGAAGCGCGCCTTCAGGGTCCAATCCAAGGGTGAGTTCGTCAAGAAAGAGTATGCTTGGATCCTTAATAAGAACTTCAGCAATGCCCAGACGTTGCTTCATCCCCCTGGAGAACGCGCCAGTTTTTTTGCGTGCGTCCTGTGTGATTCCGACAAGTTCCAGCAATTCATCGATTTTATCCGCCATCTCGTTCTTTTGAATCCCGTTCAGGCTGGCTACATATTCAAGGCTTTGGACCGCGTCCATATCAGTGTAAAAACCCACATTTTCAGGTAGATAGCCGACGGCACGCTTTACCTCGCTTGCCTTTCTTACGGGATCCAGTCCGCAGATCTTTGCGAAGCCACCTGAGGGCTGACTCAAACCAAGCAGCATGAGCAGGGTTGTGCTTTTACCCGCGCCGTTTGGGCCAAGGAATCCGAAAATTTCACCCTCTTTCACCTTCAGGTTCAGATTGCTTACGGCTTCAAACCGTTTGTATTTCTTTGTGAGATTTACCGTTTCGATAATTGTATCCGCATCCATATCAGCGCCTTCCTAATTTGATAAACAGAAAAACAAGGCCCGCCATGACCAGGATAATAATCCCTATCCCTATCCACCCCCAAGCAGTGGAGGCCCTTACAGTAACCCTCAATTCAAGGGTCTTGGAAATTTTGCCTGCCTCTGCAGAGAGCCCTACGGAATAATCCCCCACCAATGCTTCCTCCCTGGGGGTGATTGAAACCTCGACCTGTTTTAATTCGCCCGGTGCCAGGGTTTCAATTTTTTCGGGGACGAATTCCGTCTCCCAGTTTTCGGGTTTAAACGAAAGGAATTGTAAGTTGGTTAATGTACCGGAACCGCTGTTTTTGACATAAAGAGACAGGTTGGCCTTTTTGCCCCTTACGGCGTTCAATGAAAGAAGGCCATTAGCAGTGCCCGCTTCCAGTTTATAGGTTCCGGTCAGTACTACCATCAGTTGGGCTTCTCCCACGGCCTCGGGAGAGCTGACTTTTACCAGTACCGGATACTTCTCTGGTTTTGCGAAGGGATAGGGCTTCACTTCAACGGCCACGGTCTGGCTCTGGCCTGTCTTCAACCTCAAACTGGAAATGTATTTTTCTTCATAGGCGGGCTTGAAATTGATATCCCAGTTTTCCGGTCCCTGGAAAGTGAGATTAAAGATACTGTCCTTATCCAGTTTATTTTCAACTTCTAAGGAAAATTCGAATTTGGCATCGGTGGGGCCTCTCAGAACCGGATAAGAGGTAATAATATTGATCCCTTTGGCCTTTTTCTCCTTTTTTTCCTTTTTGAGTGTAATCGTCACCTGACTCGTTGAGGTCAGCTTTCCGTCGGCGGTTTTAGCCTCAATACCAAAAACATACTTGCCCGGAGCCAGATCCTCATCAGGCTCTGCGCGGAGCGTCAGATTTTTGGATTTATCGCTTTCTACATGGACGCCGGTAATGCCGAAGCTGTAGGTCTTAACCCAGGCCTTCCAACCTTTTGGAATTTTCGTGACTGTTAGGTCGATATTCTCGTCTCGTCGTCCGCGATTGGTTACGATCAGGTCAATATTGACATCTTCGTTCTGCGAAACAATGACACCCGTGTATTCGGGCGAGATGGAGATACCTCGCTCAGGCAACTTTTTCTTTGTTTCTTCAGATGCCGAGGTTCCTGAGAGGATAAAAAAAACGCTGATAGTCAAAAAGACCGTGAATTTAAACAGATAAAATCCGTCCCTCTTAACTCTAATCATAAAGCCAACCCTCCTTGAAATGTCCCCCGGCGTTTTCCGGCGGGAATTATTGGTTCGTATTTCATAGTGTCAGACCAAAAAACCGTACACCTCCAGCCTGACGACGTGAGTCGTTACTTTTTATCATGTTTTTCCAAGAGATTTAAATCGTATCCAGCCTTTTTATAATTTTCAAGTGCCCTTGTTTTTGCTCCCTTGTCCTTAAATTTTTCCGAATGCTTGTCAGCCAGTTCGGCGGCATGGCTCCACATGCCATTTTTTTCATACTCGCTGATTTTTCTTTCGGTTCTGGCATATTCATCATGCGTTTCAATTATTGCCGCCCGGCAACTGGATATGACTTTCCTGACCTTGCGGCCGCAGTTTGGGCAGTCTGAGAGTGGTGATTCATGGATTTCCTGAATAACCTCAAAACGGGTTGCGCATTTTTCGCATCCCTTTCCCGGTTCAGCGGATTCATATTCGTAAATAGGCATTGATAATACCAATCTATTCCAGTTGAATAGATTAAGGGGTAATAATAATTTAACAAAAAGTTGATTTTGTAAATGGTTTTTTTAAAATAACTAATTAAAAATATCAAGTCCTCTGTTTAAGATTTTTGTGTACTTCAGCGGTTTGAAACAATTTAGGGAAAGAAAAAACTTGACTAACCTATGCCACTCTGATTTATATTCGCGCCAACCCGGCTCAGGAACGATAGAAATTGCCGGCCTCCGCCATTGAGACTTCAGAAAGCACTCATCCGGGAATAATATGTCACCGGATGGACGCTAAAGAGAGCTTAATAAGTCAAAAATCTTGCATTTGTAGTTCCGCGATTCTAAAGGGCACTGCAATACTTTTCGTTTTTTTCATGAAAACATATCCAGATGATACATACCACTGGATGGCCCTTTATCTGGTTCCAGGGTTGGGCAATATTGCCTTTAAAAATCTGCTGGCACACTTCAGCGAACCGGAAGCCGTTTTTAAGGCACGACTCTCAGAGTTGGTTGAGGTGGAAGGGATCCGCAAGGAAACCGCCCGAAAGATTGTGGATAGGGCGTTTTCTTCAGATCCTGAAGAGGAATTGAGGAAGGCGGAAAAATTTAATGCCCGGATAATAACCTACGCGCATCCCTCCTATCCGGTCATTCTGAAAGAGATCTACGATCCCCCCATGCTTCTCTATATCAAGGGGAAAGAAATCCCACTCAACAAAACGTTTATTGCCGTGGTGGGATCGAGGAATGCCAGCCACTATGGGCTCAGGGCAGCGGAAAACATTGGCGAGGGTCTGGGGACGTGCGGGGTCGGTGTTGTTAGCGGACTGGCGAGGGGTATAGATTCCGCCTCACATAAGGGTTGCCTGAGAGGCAAAGGTTTTACAATAGCGGTTACGGGGACGGGGATCGATGTGGTTTACCCCAGATCCAATCGGAAACTTTTGGATCAGGTAACGGAAAGTGGTGCTGTCATCTCCGAATTCCCCTTGGGCAGCCCTCCTGAACCCAGGAATTTTCCTATACGAAACCGGATTATAAGTGGTCTGAGCAGGGGGGTTGTTGTTGTGGAGGCTACCAAAAACAGTGGTTCTCTTATTACGGCCTCACTGGCCCTTGATCAAGGGCGTGAGGTATTTGCTGTTCCGGGGAGTGTTGAGTCCTTTAAGAGCACAGGGACCCATTTTCTGATCAAGCAGGGTGCAAGGCTGGTAGAAAATTCCGATGATATCATTGGAGAACTGGGTCTCAAACAGATGTCTTTCCAAGCAAGAGGTTTTCCGAAAAACGGTCCCATAGCCCCGCCGGATATGGATGAGTCTGAAAAAAAGATTTATGAGATGATAGAAGGTTACCCCATGCATATTGATGAAATCGTAAGGGTGGGGGAATTGAAGGCAGGTGAGGTTCTCGGTATCCTGATGAGAATGGAGTTGAAAGGGCTTGTAAGACAGCTTCCAGGCAAGATGTTTGTCAGATAATAATTGTATGGTTGAAAATAAAAAAATGGCGAAAAAATTACTCATTATCGAATCACCCGCCAAGGCCAGAACCATTAAGAGATATCTGGGACCGGATTTTATGATCATGGCCTCAGTGGGTCACCTCAAAGACCTCCCTGTAAGCAGTTTGGGAGTTGACATAGAAAAAGGGTTTAAACCCCAATATGTCACCATTAAGGGAAAGGGTAAGATCTTAAGGGACTTGAAGGCAGCCGGAAAAAAGGCGGAGGCTGTCTACCTGGCACCGGATCCCGACAGGGAGGGAGAGGCCATTGCCTGGCATATCGCGGAGGAGTTGAAAAACGGGGAACCCAGGATATACCGGGTCCTTTTCAATGAGCTTACCGCCAGGGCTATCCGTGAGGCGGTCTCCTCGCCTCAAGGGCTCAATAGGGATAAGTTCGAGTCCCAGCAGGCAAGGAGAATCCTGGATCGTCTGGTTGGATACCAGATCTCACCCCTTCTGTGGTCCAGGCTGAAGCGAGGGGGTTTGAGCGCCGGACGGGTTCAGTCCGTAGCGGTCAGGATGATCTGTGACAGGGAGCGGGAAATACATGCCTTTGAATCTGAGGAATACTGGTCATTGACGGCTCATCTGGATTCGGGAGACCCTCCCCCTTTTGAGGCCAAATTTTTCAAGTATAATGGAAAGAAAACCGACCTCAAGAACAAAGCGCAGGTCGAAAAAATAGTTTCTGAGATAGAAGGGCAGGCATTTAGCGTTTTAAAGGTATCCAAAAAGGCCAAAAAAAGGAATCCACCGCCGCCTTTCATAACAAGTCTTTTACAGCAGGAGGCCTACAGAAAGCTCGGTTTTTCAGCAAAAAAGACCATGTCTATAGCACAGAACCTTTATGAAGGTATTGAACTGGGAAAGAGGGGGCAGACAGGACTCATTACGTATATGAGAACAGACTCGTTTCGCATTTCAAAAGACGCCCTCTCTCAGGCAAGGGAAGTTATTGAGAAGGCCTTCGGCAAGGATTATCTTCCTGTTAAACCGAAGTATTACCGGAGTCGAAAGGGCGCCCAGGAGGCCCACGAGGCCATTCGACCCACATCCGCGGAACTTGATCCGGACACTGTTTCGCCTTCTTTGAGTAAAGACCAGCGGTCGCTTTATACACTTATCTGGAAAAGGTTTCTCGCGTGCCAGATGAAGCCGGCGATCATGGACCAGACACAGGCTGAAATAGCAGCAGGGAATGCCATGTTTAGGGCAACGGGATCCGTTGTTGTCTTCAAAGGTTTTACGGCCCTTTACGAGGAAAGCCGAAACAATGGTGAGGCGTCAAAAGTAAAGGACAGCCGGCTTCCACCCCTTAAGGAGGGTCAAAAACTTAATCTCCTCAAGCTTGAATCGGCCCAGCACTTTACACATCCACCACCTCGATTTACCGATGCAACGCTCATCAGGGCACTGGAGGAAAACGGGATCGGTCGCCCCTCGACCTACGCCACAATACTGTCGAATATCAGCGGGAGAGAATACGTATCCGTTGAGAAAAGGCGTTTCAAACCCACTGAATTAGGCTTTCTGGTTACGGATATTTTGGTAAAAGGTTTTCCCGACATCCTTGATACCGCCTTTACAGCCCAGATGGAGACCGACCTGGACCGGATCGAGCGCGGTGAGGTGAAGTGGACCGAGGTATTGGAGCACTTCTATGAGTCCTTTCAGAAAGAACTGGAAAAGGCGCAGAAGGAGATGAAGGGAGAGGTTTTGACCGATGTTTCCTGTCCGGAATGTGAGCGCCAAATGGCGATAAAGTCAGGTAAAAACGGACTGTTCCTGGCCTGCACCGGGTATCCCGAGTGCAGATTTACGGCCAATTTCAGCAGGGATGAAAAAGGGAAGATCCTTTTAGAGAAGGCATTGAAGCCGGGAAAAGAGGTAGGCGTCTGTGAAAAGTGTGGTCGCCCGATGGTCCTAAAAAAAGGGAAGTTCGGGACTTTTATCGCCTGCTCGGGATATCCGGATTGCAAGAATATCTGGTCTAAGAATGGGGCAATCACAACGAATGTGCCGTGTCCGGAGAAAGACTGTCAGGGCATGCTTGTTGAAAGGATTTCCAAGAAAGGCAGGAAGTTTTATGGGTGCAACCAATATCCGAAATGCCGTTTTGCCATGTGGGATGAGCCTTATGACGGTGTGTGTCCCGAGTGCGGGACTCCCGTCCTTGGCATAAGGCGTCGTAAAAAGGCAAAAACTGTTCTCGTCTGCCGCAAAAAAGGGTGTGGCTTCACAAAGCCTCTATCAGATGCCACAGGCAGTTAGAAAAAAGAAGTTCTATCTATTCCTGTACGCTCTCTTTCAGCTCTTTTTCAAACTCAGTAAAAAATTTATCCTTTTCTTTCCAATCAGGCCCAAACCTCTTGTTAAAGAAGTCTCCCATTTTGTCAAAGAGTTTTTTCCAGGCCGATCTACCCTCACCCAAAACCACATCTTCAAGATATGGCCTGAGCTCTGATATTTTTTCCTTGGGAAGGAATGAAACGGCACCCAACTTAATGGATTTTTTTAATGATTCGGGTGAAAGGGAATGGGCGGTAAGCATGACTGTTGGAAATTCCCTGGATACGGAGTTTTTCAATAGCTCAAAACCGTTTACCCCCATTATATCGAGTATTACAACATCATAGGTATAGCTCAGGAGGTATTGGAGGGCGGTATCGTAATCAGTCGCCTTATGAACAAGGCACATATCCAGCTCTTCCTCCACGGTTTCAAGGACGTCAGGTTCGTCATCCACTACCAGTACGGTTTTGTTTTTTAAAGGGCTTTCTGATGCCATTGATTTTACTTACCTCCTTTCAAGCTTTTTGGTTTCAGAACTTTTATAGCAGAGATTAGCTTTTTGTCAAAATAAATATTTTGTTTATTCTTTTTATTTTTAAAGAAAATTTTACATGAATTTGGAAAATTGATCTTAATTGATAGATATCCAATGAACGGATACACAAAAAAAAGGACCGTGGAACAGGCCCTTAAATCTGCAGCTAACCTCGTAACCCCTACAGATACTCTCGAGGAATAGCCTTTGCCCTGCCGCCCGTGAGGACAAAGATACGAGCAGCCTCATCGATTTCTTCCGCCACGTTAAATGCCTCCTCAAAATCCTTTCCCACGGTTACGAGACCGTGATTTTGGAGAAGTACAGCCCGACATTTCCTGCGTGATAATTCACTGATTACGCTCTCTGCGAGTTTTTCCGTGCCCGGCACAAGAAAGGGAATCATCGGAATAGGGTGAGCATAGAATGTAAAACCCGGTGTAAGGGCCGGAAGGGTATCGGGACCGGGTTCCAGAATGGTCGTGGCTGCCACAATATACGCGCCGTGGACATGGCAGACGACATTGACTGAAGGCTGAGCACAGAGGATCCCAATGTGCATGCCGGCATCCTTGGTGGGTGTGCCGCCCTCGAGAACTTTGCCCTTATTATTGACCTTCACCACAACATCGGACTCCATATTTCGAAGGGAATAACCGGACGGAGTTAGAAAAATATTATCAGCGGCCCGTGCGGACATATTACCGCCTACGCCGGACACCAGGTGCCTTTCATAGAGCAAGCGGCAGTATCCGCAAAAAATCTTTTTGATGTTCGAAGCGTTTGTCCTATCATCGGTTTCTGTTCCCAATTGATCACTCCTTTCTTTGATGCTCATAACTGTTGGCACGTTGATTTCATGAACCTTTTAAGCGATGCTGTTTGCTTCTCTTTTTCGGAGAGCGCGTATCGGAGAAAACGGGACATTCTATGATTGTCTGCAAAGGCCCCAAATATGTATAATATGATAAATCCTGTCTGAAATCATGCTAATGGGAAAAGTAGATCATTTCAAGACACTTTTCGGCCTTGACCGGATGCCTTTCCTGTGTGATAAGTCGTTTTTGTCATGTGAACAGCCGGTTGAGATGTAAAATGAGATGAAAGGTTCAAGGTGTTTTGTGATATGAAGATAGCCCAATTCTATGAAAAAGGCCGTATTCGATTAGGACTGGTTCATGGCAATGACCTCGTACCCGTTGATTTTGAAGGGGATATGGTAGATTTTATCCGAAGTGGAAAGCGCCCTGAGACATTTGAAGATGTTACGACCCCTCTTGATCAGGTAAAGCTGGCACCGCCTGTTACCCGTCCGTCCAAGATTATTGCCCTCGGCCTCAACTACAGAGACCACGCCGATGAAAGCAAGGGGAAGGAGCCTGAGGTCCCGCTTCCCGACCTGATCAGCTTCCTGTCAAGGCATTTCACCCTGATCCCGGGGGATATTATTTTAACAGGGACTCCCAGTGGTGTCGGCGCCTTTCGCGAACCCTCCGTTTACATGAAGGACGGAGATGAGGCGGTGGTTGAGATAGAGGGAATAGGACGTCTTGTAAATGTGTGCAAAACCGGATGATGCGTGAGTGCCCCCAAACAAGCGGTGTCCCTGCTGCTTGTCCGGCGTCTGCTTGGTGGGTTTTTCTGGCGGGTCTGCTGGAGCAGAAGATTTGCGACGGCGTCGCCCATTCATTTAACATGGCCCTTCCTCCTTAAATCCGCATATAGTTTTCCAACCTTAGACCATCGCCTAAACACACACTACCAGAGCAGTGATGCTCAAATCATCACCCAACGGTACAGTGCTTCTTAAGCAAAAAACAAATCCGAGGACATTAATCGTAATCGTTGCTGCATTGGAATCAAATATTGCAGTCATTATGCCGTCGTTTTTTTCCTTATAATTAAATGCCTAAAAATCCCCATTTCCTTTATCTGATGGGGGAGCTTGAGATTAAGGTGTAAGCATGTAACACCCTGTTTATACAAATATCCTTACCTCGTCTTAGAGCCTCAACGAGGGTTACACGAATTAAACAGATGGAACTTATTGTGGATGTTTCTGGTTGATTCTTACTGGTTTTATTTGTATACTTCTTAAACAATATGGTTTCATTTATAAGTTATGGAGTTTTTTAATGACTATTCCGGAACTCCCCTATCAACTAATGGATATGCTTTCGGACGCCGTGGCTGTTATGGACCAAAATGGCGTGGTGGCATATGCCAACAGCGCTTTTCAAAGGCTGTACAATCCGTTGTATGACCCCTCCAAAAAAATGCCCTGTCAGGAGTTGCAGAACCTGAATCTCAGATTTTCGCAATCAGGTGAAGTTTTTACCTCGGAACGTGTCTTAGTCCCGCCTATTGGCAAGAAGTTCGAAGTCTTTGTCTACTCTTTAGACAGGCGGAAGCAGGCACAGGGCCTGAATCTTGTCCTGGTAAAGATCGAGGGCCACCGAACGGCGCGAGAATTTACAATTGCCGATGAACTGGTAAACTCCTATATCAATGAACAAAAGATCCTTTCAGAGAAGCTGGCCCCCGAGTTCAGCGCGTTGAAAGGTGAGGACTCAGCATTTAAGATGGCGCTCATCAATGCCCAGAAGGCCGCAAAGACGGATTTGCCTGTATTGATTTTTGGGGAGAGCGGTACGGGTAAGGAGGTCCTGGCGCGGGCAATTCATCTCACCAGTCGCCGCATGAAAATGCCTTTTGTGGATATCAATTGTGCGGCCATACCGGATAACCTTATTGAAAGCGAACTGTTCGGGTATGAAAGGGGCGCTTTTACCGGGGCACGGCGGGAAGGGAAACGCGGGCTTTTTGACCAGGCCCATGAGGGGAGCATATTTATGGATGAAATCGGAGACGCCTCCCCTCAGACACAATCAAAGATCCTTCGGGTCTTGCAGGAGGGGCAGTTTAAGAGGATCGGAGGGTCCGGGAATATCCGGGTGGATGTCCGTCTTATTTCAGCCACTAATAAGGATCTGACCAGTCTGATTACCGAGGGCCGTTTCCGGGAAGACCTATTCTATCGGTTAAATACCATAACCATCAACCTCTCTCCTTTGAGAGAACGTCAGAGAGATATCCGTTTGTTAGTCGATCATTTCTTGAGGGAATATGTCCGATCAGAGGGGAGGGAACTAAGTTTTTCCCCCGATTCCATGGAGTTGATGGAGTCCTATGAATGGCCGGGAAATGTTCGAG